>NZ_JBEPPA010000011.1:0-179447 GCF_040547075.1 Arthrobacter sp. UYCu512 | reverse complement strand
AACCTCGACTTCACCGCCACCACCGACGAACCAAAAATCTCCGCCATCGAAATCATCCCCGCCGGTGCTCCGGACACCACGGCCCCGGCGGCCCCCGCCGGGCTGAGCGCAACCGCCGGGACCAACACCGTGAACCTGGCCTGGACCGCCGGGACCGAACCGGACCTCGCCGGATACCACGTCGAACGCGCCACCACCGCAGCCGGCCCCTGGAACCGCCTGACCGGAACCACCCCCACCACCGGGACCACCTACACCGACACCACACCCCCGGCCAACACAACCCTGCTCTACCGCATCATCGCCATCGACACCTCCGCCAACGCCTCGGCCCCCTCGGCCACCGCAACGGCCACCACCACAACCCCCGCCACCCAACAACCCATCCGCATCAACGCCGGCGGACCAGCCCTCACCACCGGGGGCGTGAACTGGCTCGCCGACACCTACTTCACCGGCGGAAAGTCCTACACCAACCCCCAAGTGACCGCCATCGCCGCAACCACCGATGACCCGCTCTTCCTCAGCGAACACAGCGGCGCCGGCGGCTTCAGCTACGCCATCCCCGTCCAACCCGGCAACTACACCGTCAAACTCCACTTCGCCGAAATCTGGCACGGAGCCACCGGCGGCGGACCCGGCGGACCCGGACAACGCGTCTTCAACGTCAACCTCGAAGGCGGCACCCCCGAAATCACCAACCTCGACCTCAACGCCACCGTCGCCCCGATGACAGCCCACACCATCACCCAACAACTGAACATCACCGACGGCACCCTCAACCTCGACTTCACCGCCACCACCGACGAACCAAAAATCTCCGCCATCGAAATCATCCCCGCCTGAAACCCGGCAGTAGTAGCGCCGGGTCTGCACGACAGCGCAGCAGGTGCCGCCCTTGGCGGCACCTGCTGCGCTGTCGTTCGCGCCAAGCCGGTTTATCGCGGAACGGAGCCCGGGCCCGGAAGATCGAGAGGCCGGCTGACGCCGAGCCGGGCGAAGATCCTGTACAGATGCCGTTCGATGCTGCGCTCCGAGACCCGAAGCAACGCAGCAATCTCGGCATTGCTGGCGCCGCCGGAGACCAGGCCACGGATCTCGGATTCGCGGGCCGTCAGGGCCGGGGCAGGCTCGGGATCGACGAACCCCAGCTGCGGGGACATCCCCAGAGCCGCCAACCGTTGCTGGACCTGTGCCCGGACAGCAGGCAGGCGGCGATGGTCCGCTTCCTGCGTCAGGCACCATTCGGCCTGCTGCGCGGATTCGAGCGCCAGACGCAGGTAGCCTGCGGCCAAGGCGGCATCGCCGGTCCTCATCAAGCCGGTCGCATCGGACCCTGCAACCGCGCGCGCAAAATCATGCACCAGAGCAGACTCCGGCCCGTCAACTGCGCTGCTGCATATGGCGAGGGCGGCAGCGCCTGGGATATCGCCCGGGACCAGCGCCAGCCTCCGTATTTCCGTTTCGATCCCGCGCAGGCCCTGGCCGCGGGCCAGCTCCGCCAGGGCCGTCAGGGTACTTTGGCTATCCCGTCTGGCAAGAGTGCTGGCGGCGACCGTGGAATACGCTTCGACGAGGAGTCGCAGGACCAGTGGTTCGCCGCCGGGAAGCCGTCGGAACGCCGCCAAATGTTCGTGGCCGGCGTCCCGGTCCCCTGCCGCGGCAGCCGCATATGACGCGACCGAGTAGACGAAGCAGCGCAACTGCCAGGGATCCGCTACCTTGAGTTCTTCTGCGGCGAGTGACATAGCTGCCAGGGCCTCAGGCATCCGGCCTTGTCGGATCATCGAGAATCCACGCATCGCCTGGAGCATGCCGCCGCTTCGTATCAGCCGCGGGGGGTACGCCCTGGCGTAGTCGTCGATGGCGGCTGCGGCGGGATCCCATTCCCCCGCCAAGGTGAGAACCAGGCAGTGCCGCATCAGCAGGTCCTCGTCGATCAACGGCAGACCCAGCTCGTGGCACTTCGCGTCTTGCCAGGCTTGCTGGTCCAGGGCGCGTCCCGCGAGAACACGCCCCTGGGCGCTCCAGATCAGGGCGAGCAACGAAGAAGCCGGAATGCGGATCGTTGCCGGTGCCCCTGTCCCTTCGATCACAACGCGGAGTCTGCCCTCGACTTCGGTTAAGGAACCGCTCGGGTCGAAGACGTTGATGTCCCCGACCCCATCGCGGGCAGGCTGCGCAGGCTCCGGCAGCAGCGCCGGGCCGAGGTTTAGCGGCGGTGCGTGTCCGCTGCCACGCTCTGCTGCGACCGCCTTGAGCCGGGCAGCCAGCAGGGCCGAGAGGTAGGGCTCATCGGGTCCGTGCAAACCAGTGGCCTGCTGGAGCAGGCCACTGGCGATCCGGGGCCGGCCCGAGGTGAATTGAGCGTAAGCCGCCTGAAGACGGGCCTGCGGCAAAAAAGACTCGTCGCCGACGGCAGCAGCTGTTCGCAGCGCGGCGTTCGGGTCGAGAGCAACATTGGCCAGGCGGGCTGCCCGGAGAAGATCGGCTGCGGGGACGCGGGCACCGCAATCCATTGCCCAGCGGACCTGGTTCCGGAACGCTTCCGGGCGAAGCTGCCCGCCGCCGGGAAGGGCCAGTAGGCTCCCCCGCAGGCGAGCGCTGCGTCCGGCCGGAATCTGTCGACGCACAATTTCACCGATCAGCGGACTTGCGGGCCGAACCCGCCGGTCTCCCGAACGGGAGACCTCGATGATGCCGGCCCGTTCCAGGGCGTCGACGGCCTTGGGATTGCTGAATCTCAGGAGCTGGCCGACGCTCAACGGCCCGGCCAATGCCACCAGGGCGGCGGCAAGATTGGCCTCCGAGGAAAGCCTCTGGAGTTGATGGTGCACGAGGTCTGCTTCCGGGAATCCGGCAAGCACCGGCTCAGCGACCAGCAGCCATACCCCGTGCCGCAGCGCGAGCGCCCCGGTCCGCCGGCAGTGTTCAATCAAGGACAGCACCATAAACGGGTTCCCCGCGGCGAGATAGGAAAAGCTCGCACTGACCCACGGTGAAACGTCGCAGCGCAGGACTTGTTCGCATAGCTGGTGGACTTCCGACCGGTTCAGCGCTGCAAGCTCGTATTTCGCGACGATTCCGTCGTCCCAGAGTGCCAGGAACTCTTTGGGGATCAATGTTCCGGGTCCGCTGGTGGCGAGGAGGCCTGCTGCGCCGGTGGCCACTGCCTGCGCCACCAGGTGCAAGGTCCCCCGGTCCAGGCTCTGGGCATCGTCGACCACAAAGAGCGGCCGCCCGGACCTGGACCTGAGTCTGCTGGTCATGGCTTGGAGAACGGCGGGGTAGGAGTCGAGGTCCCGTGCCGGCAACTCGGCCAGATGCGGCGCCAGCACCCCGAAGGGGACCGCCGCGAGCGCCGGTGTCGCGGCCAGACGGATATAGGGCGGGTGGTCTCGAAGTTCGTGCAGAACAGCCGTGGTCACGGCGGTTTTGCCGGTGCCGGCGCCTCCGACGATCAAAGCCCCGGATGTGCCTGCGTCGTTGAGGGAGCCCGCAACCGCCTTAACGAGCCTGGCACGGGCAACGAGCATGGCGGGTTGGTTCAGGCTTTCCACATTCCCCACCTTTCCTCCGAACTGCTGGGTCACTGCCTCATCCCCGGTGTGCGGGTCCGGCTGTTAGCGCAGCCGGAACTAACAGCGCCCGCGGCGGTCAGCCGAGACGGACATTGTCCACCGGGCCGGACATCACTTCTTTGAGCTCGGCCCGGCTTGCAACATGCAGTTTCGCGTACACCTGGTACAGATGGCCCTCCACGGTCCGGACCGAAACGTGGATCTGTTCGGCGATCTTCCGGTTGGAGGTTCCGCTGGCTGCCCGGACGGCGACCTCGATCTCCCTGGCCGTAAGCGTTGACGTCGTCAAGGAATGCAGCCCATTCTTCGGACCGCCGATCCGGTCTTCCACGGACTGTTGCATACGCTGGGCAATCCTCAGTGAAATCCGGTTGCCGGCATCGTGGGCGCAACTAACCGCCTTGCGCGCCGCATCCCTTGCAAAGATGGTGTGGCCCAGCTCTTCGGCATCCTTGGCAGCCCCAAGCAGCTGCTCGCTGTCGGACTTCTTTAATCCCTCTGCCAGCCGGAGGCACAGTGCTGCGAACCGTCCATTGACCTGGGTTGCAAGGCCGGCCAGTTTCTGGCCCACCTGCCGGTCCCCCAAACGGGCCGCCGCAGACAAGAACAGCAGGCCGGTGCTCAGAGCGCCCGCGGCCTCATCGATGTCGGCTTCTGCCGTCAGGAACCGAATGGCGGCCGTCCGTTGTCCGAGCTCGGCACGGGCGGACAGCTCGTAGTACCTGGTCATCCGCTCGGCGATCCAGGCCCCCTTGGCGTCCTTCTTACCGAGCGCTGACAACATGGCCTCGGCCTTGTCTTCCTCCCCCTGCAGGCAGGCTGCATAGGCGCCCGCGGACGTGGCAAGTGCCCAGAGGGATTCGTGATCCTGGACCTTAAGCTGCAGGAGGCCGGCCTGGAGCTTGGGCAAGGCCTCGCTCAGCAGCCCTCGATGCAGATCCACAATCCCTTGCCCGATCTCGAAAATGCCGCCCAGCCGGGCCTGCGGCTCGGCGGTCGCCGCGGCCGCAGTCAGGCACGCGCTGGCCTCGCCAAATTTTCCGCAGAGCAGCAGCAGCAGCAGGAAGCGGCAGCGGATCTGCCGGATCGATGTGTCCGAAATTCCGCTGCGGACGGCGGCGGCCATCACCTCCCGGCCCAGTGCTGTCGCTGCCAGGACATCGCCGGTGGCAGCCATCGCCTCGCAGACCAGGCTGGCGGCCACAATCTTCCTTTCGCTGCCTAAATCGCAGGTGTCCACGTCGGCAAACATCGTCAGGACATCCTGGTAGCGGCCCTCAAAAACGGCCAATTCCGCGCTGGCGCTCCGCAGCTTTTCGCGGAGATCCGCCACGTTCGCCTCCAGTGGCTGCGCCTCAAGCCGTCGTCCGATTTCCAACAGCCTGGCGCCTGCCTGGGCGGCTGTCGCGGGCTGGCGCTTGTCCAGTTCTGCGCGAAGAAACTCAATGGCAGCCCAATCAGCGAACTCAGCATCCTTTTCGAGCGTGTGGCCCAGGACCTGCAAAACCCGCCGGGCCGAATCCTCGTTATTGACGTTGAGGTGAGCACGAGCAGATTCGATCGCGGCCCCGACCATGGATTCCTGTCCGTCAATCTCCTGAATGAACCTCAGCGCAGCGGTGGGATCAGACTCATCGTTTGCCATCTTCGCTGCCGAGAGTGCACGTCCGGGCCGTACTTCCTCGCCGCAATCCAGCGCCCACGCAACTTCCTTCGAGCCCGCAGCGTCTGCCCGTTCCGATTCCTCCATCCCCGCGCCGAGGCGCCGCCGGAGTTCGGCGCTGCGCCCTGGCGGCACGACGCTGGCCACAATGCTCGCCACTACCGGGTTGGCAATACTGACAGTCGGCGGATGGTCGTGGCTGACCCGGATCATGCCACGCTCCTGGAGTGCGTCCATGTCCTGGGAATTGGCAACATTCATTAGGGTCTGCAGCGGCACGGAACCGGCGAGGGACAGCAGCTCGAAGACATCGCGCTGGCCGCTGCTCAGACGGTTGAGCCGGGCCCTGACGACGTCCCGGATTTCTCCGGTCAGGGAAACCGGCCGATCGCCCAGGATCCAGGTGCCGTCCTGACGGACAATGGTTCCCAGCTTGATCTGCTCCCGGGTCAAAGAGTGCAGGAACAGTGCGTTGCCGCCGCTGGCGTTCCACAACGCCCGGGCGGCAGCGTGCGAGAAGTGCCCGCCGTATTCGTGCTGCAGGGTGGTGGCGGTTTCGGTGAAATCGAACGGGCCAAGGTCCACCCGGCGCAGCATGTCATCCTTCCACAGCCCCATGATGTCGCCGCCGACATTGGGCAGGTCCACACATGCTGCCAGCAAGGACACATGGCCGCCGGCGCTTAACTGGGCAACCATCATCGTCGAGAGCTCGTCGAGGTCGTGGGCGTTGTCGACAAACAGAACAACCCGGCGTCCCTTGGCTTTGCTGTGGAGCAGCTGTGTCAGCCCGCGGAGGACCATCAGCGGATGCTCGAGGTGCGAGGCATCGAGGTCATTCAAGAGCACACTCAGGGCACCGTAGGGAAGCTTCGAGGAGATGGAGCTGCCCCGTACCTGGACCACAAGATGGCCGTCCCCGAGCTGTTCGACCGCGCGCTGGGCCAGGAAGGACTTGCCCGCGCCGTGCTCCCCCACCAGGACAACGCCGCAGCCTGAACCGGATTGCAGCCCGGCGAGAATGTTCGCGACGAGGTCCCGACGGGCATATGGCCTGTCGTGCCACCCCGGATGTGAGTGTTGGCTGGAAGGAACTGGGACTGTAGTGCCGCTGCCCGCGGGCAAGCTACCGCTGTGCTGAAACATGTGAGAGACCTTCGCAATCAAAGTGTGACCAGTGATAAATCAAACCTATGGAGGCTGGACTACTTCAACATGCGTAAGAACTACTCGAATCCAGGGGCGGAGATTGGTTCCATCTACGTAGGTGTACTCAGATAGGACCGGCGAAGCGGCGACGCCGGGTAAGTAGTCCCGACGGGCCTAACCGGTTGCCGCCATGGGGGCGGTATCCCCGGCTAGTAGGCCCCTTCGGGACTGATCACTACCTTCAAGGTCCGCCAGAGAATGACCACGTCTCCCCACATGGACCAGTTCTCCACATAGTAGAGGTCGAGGCGCACAGCGTCCTCCCACGGCAGATCCGAGCGTCCGCCAATTTGCCAGAGTCCTGTAATCCCGGGCTTTGTCAGCAGCCGGCGGTTGATATTGCGTTCGTACAGCTCGACTTCCCGGGGCAACGGCGGCCTCGGGCCAACCATGCTCATGTCGCCGCGGAGCACATTCCAGAACTGCGGGAGCTCATCGAGGGAGTACTTGCGCATCCATCGACCGCACCGGGTGATCCGTGGATCGTGTTGGATCTTGAACAGCACTCCCGCGGCCTGGTTCTGTGCCATCAGCGCGTTCAGGTCGTCCTCCGCGCTCTCCACCATCGAACGGAACTTGAGCATGTAGAAACGTTTCCCGTCCTTGCCCACGCGTTCCTGCCGGAAGAAGGACGGTCCCGGGCTGTCCGAGCGGACGATCAAGGCCAGGACGAGGAAAACCGGTGCGAGGGCCAACAGTGCGCCGGCGGCGAGGACCACGTCCATCGCACGTTTTATCCGGTGCTTTCCACCGGCGTACCGGGGCAGGTCCACATGCATCAGGGGAAGTCCTTCCACCTGGCGCAGGTGCATCCGGGGACCGGCAACGTTGGTGAGGTTTGACGCCAGCACCAGCTCCGCCTGATGCTCCTCCAGCATCCAGCCCAGCTCACGGAGCCCGTTGTTTCCACCCGGCATCGGCCCCGCCACAATAACCGCCGTCGCGCCGGCTTCCTGGACGGCCGGGACGATGTCGTTCAGGCCGCCAAGGATCGGGACTTCGCGGTTATCAATACGGAGCGACGTCCCTGCCGTCCCCCCGGAGACCAGTGTTCCAAGTACTTCGAAGGTTGCACCGGACTTTCGATTCAACTGCCGGATGACATACCTGACATCCTCAGGTTCCCCGGAAACCACAACACGGGAAAGGTAGTGGCCCCGGAGCCGCTGGGAGTTAATCCATTGCCGCCAGATCCACCGGCTTCCGGCCAGCCCGAGGATTCCCACCGGCAGCCCCACAAGAAACATTGCCCCTGCAGCATTCCACTGGGTCAGCACGGCAACCATGGCGGCCAGCCCGAAAACGTTCAAGGTCGCGGCCACAACGCGTTTGTATTCGTCCGACCCTACGCCCAGAATGGTCGAGTCCCGGGTCCGGTACACAACGAGGAACGCCGCCCACAGCAGTGCGACGCCGGCGGCGAAAACCACGGAGCCGCCGCCGCCAAGGGGTACTCCGGCGCCGGCGGAGAGGTCAGCTGACGCCTCGGCCTCGATACCGGAGGCCGTAGCCAGCAGTACAACGAGTATGTCGGTGCAGCGCAGGCCCCGCCGATAGAACTTGACCCAGGCCCGGCCGGAAGTACTTGGTGCGCGGGCCGCCAGCGGCACCGCGGCCGGCTGCAGCAACGGCAGGGCTGCGGCTGCTTGCCCCCCGGAACGCCACGCCGTTGCGGCGGGTATCCAACGGGTTTGCCAGCTCCGGTGTGAATGCCTTGGCTGGGCCTTGGTGCTGCTCATAACACCCACCGGCCGTGGGCCGCTGTCTGCAAAGGCAGACAGCGGCCACGGGTGGAGGCTAGGGAGCCGACGGCGGCTGGGGGGGGAACCTCGGTCTCAGAAGGTTCCGACGCCGTCGGCTCCGTCAAGGGGGTCAGCACACATCGTGCGGACCGTTGAGGAGACCGGTTAGGGAAGAATATTTGACCCGGAGCACCATGCCGGACAGTCTCGACGACCCGGATGGTTCCGCGCGGATCATGGCTCGAAGCCGCAGCTAGCAACGGTTCCGCCCGGGACATGGGCTTACTTGTTTCATCAGGATTCCACATTTGAGACCTTCATCGAGGTTGTCCGTCTGGTGCCTGAAATCAATTAAGCCGGTCCCCGGGCCCGGGCACACCGGTAGTCCATACTCGATTTACGGCCCCGGCCCGGCGGGTGTGTGGCGGTGCCTACTTGGAAACGCAGGCGCTCGGGATCCGGTGCCGCATTCAACTACGTGGTCGCCTACGCGGCGCCGGGAGTGCGTACCTAGGCCACCCGGCCGAGCAGGCATGGCACTGCCCCGGCAGCCGTGCGCCCGGACAGGGACGGGATGGAGGTGCAGCCAGGGATGGCCCGGAAGGAACCTGGCGGCTTAGCTGCCGGCCGAACCGGGGAGTTGGTCGCGGCCTTTGATGTTGAGCTTTGCATAACTGCGGTAAAGGTGGCCCTCAACGGTCCGGACGGATACCTGCAGCTCCGCGGCTATCTGCCGGTCACCCAGGCCACGTACCGCCAGCGCTACGATGTCGCGTTCACGACGGGTCAGCAGGCCCAGGGCGTCGTCCTCAGCTTCCTCGTCCTGTGCAGCGACACCGTCTGCCCTTTCCAAGCACCGCTTCCGCTGGGCCATCGCCATCCGCTCGCGCAGGGTATCACCGGTTCCCCGGTATCCGTCAGCAGCGGCGTCGTAGGCAAGCGCCGCGAAACCCCACAGCTCAGCCGCTTCGCAGCTCTTCCCGGCTTCCAGATGGTCGGTGGCCCGGTCGGAACTGATCGCCGCCGCATAGTGGCAGATCGCAGCCGGCCTGGGGCCTTCCAGCCCGGGTCGGAGCTCAAGCAGCCTGGTCGCCGCGTCCCGGTCTCCGAGGGACAGGCAGAACGCCAGCGAGTCCAGTTCCAGGCCTGCGGTGGAACCGTCGCCGGGTGGCCGGCCCAGTGCGCGCAGCTCCGTAACGGCGCCCGGGTAATTACCGAGCCGAGCCTTGCCGTAGGTGACTGCCATCTGCGAGAGAACGCGCAGGTACCGGGACACCGGCCGCGGCGCAGCTTCATAGTCGGCGAGGAATGCTGCGGCTTTGTCGGTGGCACCGACGTCGGCGGCTGCGGCGAACGCCATCGAGGCAGTCAGGGCGAAGAGCTGCTGGGGATCCGTAAGCCGCAGCGACTCCAGCGCCACACTGAGCGTCGTCAGCGCCTGCGACGCTTTGCCTTGATACAGCTGGATAATACCCTGCGCGGCGTGGACTCCCCCGCCGAAGGAGATGAGGTTGGGTCCCTGGCCTGCTGCCAGTCCGGCGAGGAGCTTTCCGGCAGCTGCCCAGTCGCCGCCATGGACCACGGCGGCCACCGCCCGTGCAACGAGGAATTCCGCGAGGAAATACAGTTCATCGACCCCCGTGCCTGCGGTTTCCAAGGCTTCGGAAATAACAGCGAAGGACTGAACGGCCTTGCCCTGGACCAGGAGCCGCTCCGAGGCCAGCGCCAGCCTGAACGCTGATTCCAGGGTGTTGGCCGGGGCGGCTTCGTCGGCCGCGTCCGTATCGGCACCCTGCCGGTATTCCCCCGCAAGTGCATACACCATGGCGTGCATGGTGGCGTACCGCTCCCGGGTGGCACCGAGGATTTGTTCGGCGTCATCCGGGTTGGCCCTGGCCAGCCGCTCCCCGGCAGCCAGGAGTGCCCGGGCCCGGTCCATGATGTCCGCCGGCGCGTGGCCCAGGGCTGCCTGGACAGCGGCCCACATCAGCGTTCCCGTCAGGAGGACAGCTACGCTCTGTCCTTGGGCGAAGTCGACCTCCAGGATGTCCCGGGCTGCGGCATAGTCCGAGGTATTGAAGTAGGTCCGTGCCGTCACTGCCCGTGCTGCCACCTGCAGTTCAGGGTCCTTGACCAGCGCAGCGGCCCGGCGGGCCAAATCATCCTCGTAGAGCCGGCTGGCCAGGGCGGCTGCCCGCAGCAGCTGGCGGTCTTCGACTTCCACTCCGCAGTCCATCGACCAGCTCACCTGGCGAAGCAGGCCTTCTGCCGACGTCGGTTCACTGCCCATCAACCGGAGCAGGCTCTGCCGGAGCTGCAGGCTGCGGGCCGGCGATATCAGGTTGCGCAAGGCGTCCCCGTACGTCGAGTGCCACAGGCGCAGTTGAGGGTACGGTGCCGGCGTCACCCGGATCAATTCATGTTCGATCAGGGCCGCCACCGGATCTTCGCCCACAGCGGATTCGATAGCATCCCGGGTCACGGGCTCCGCCAGGGCAATCAGGTTCAGTGCCTGGCGCTCTGCCGGTGAGCGCCGGAGCAGTTGCCGGCGCACGACGTCCGTCAACCGGGCCCCGTGGCTCTTGAGCGGACGCAAGAGCAACCAGACCCCGTTACGCTGCAGCAGCGTGCCATCGGCCTTCGCATCGGCGATGAGGCCACTGAGCAGCAGCGGGTTGCCCGCCGAGGCTTCCCAAAGGATCTCCGCAACGCTGGGCAGGACCTGCGGCCCCAGCGTTGCTTCCAGCATGTGGCTTGTCTGCTCGCGGGTCAGCGGGCGCAGGTCGAGGCGTTTCGCGATGCCCTCAAACCACAGCTGCAACAGCGGTTCCGGCAGGCCCGGCCGCGTCTGCGCTGCTACGAGCATTTTTGCCCAGCCGGCAGCGGCAAGTTCCACCAGGATGCCCGCCGTCGACTCGTCGAGGTCGTGGGCGTCGTCCACCACCAGCAGCAGGGGCTTTTGGGAGACGCGGCGCTCTTCCTCCAACCGGGACCAGAACGTCCTGAGTACCGCGAGTTGAGAAGTGGCTTCCTGCACCGGCAACCCGACGATAAAAGGACCCAGCACGCCGTAGGGGACATTGGCCAGCGAGGCGCTGCCATGAATCCGGACCGGCGTTACGGCATGCTGAAGTTCGGCGACCACGGCTTCCACGAGGGTCGACTTGCCGATTCCGCTGTCGCCGAACAGGAGCACAGCGACGTGGTCGGGGCCGAGGACCGACTCCACCGCCAAACGCGCCTCCTCCGTCCGCCCGATCGGGACTCCGGCTGCAGCGGCTGGGCGCGGCCCGGCCCGGCGCTTCCTAGATGAGTCCAAGGAGATCACTTCGTGACGAAACTCCCAGCTTAGTGAACACCTGGTAGAGGTGTCCTTCCACTGTTCGGACGGAAATGCCGATGGACAGCGCGATGTCCTTGTTCGATTCGCCGTTGCCCGCGAGGGCGGCAATCTGCCGTTCCCTGTCCGTGAGCAACGGCCCCCTGCTCCTGGGCATGATCGGCAGGGCCGGCAGGGAATCGGCGAGGCTTTCAAGCATGGCGTGCGCGGCGCTGGCCTTGCTGCTCAGCCCTGCGGCCTTGGCGAAGTCGAAGGCCAGAGCGGCGCAGCGGGCCTGGACCGCATCGAGTTCCATGGCCGCCGCCTGGCTGGCGGCCGCCATGATGATGGCAGCGTCCTTCTTGCGGCTGCCCTCGGCAATAGTCCGGGTCAGCTCCGCAAGGGGCCCCTGGCGTAACTTCGCGGTCTGCTCCAGGAACTCGAAATCCTTGGTCGTGCCGTGGACGGTCGCACCAAGCATAGAGATGCCGGCCAGGGTGAATCGGCCCGCCCGGAAGTGTGCCTCCGCCGCGTGCACAAGCCTGTCCTTCGCCTCCGGTTCCCCCAGCCAGCGGGAAGCCATGTCCATGCAGAAGTCTGCGGCACTTCGGACCGCGAAACGGGCGGAAGCGTCCGCTGAGCGTGCCCGGGCCAAGTAGCTGGTGGCCTCCACGGAATGCCCGGCCTGGGCGTATGCGAAAGCCGTTGCCGCGTAGGCCTGCCGCAGCGATTGCAGGCTCGCCCGAACTTCCAATTGCGCGACGGCTGCCAGGAGCGGCTCGATGGCCAGGTAGCCGCGGCCCGCGTACACGTAAGCGAGCCCGGCGGCCAGATCAGTCGGTGCGCTGCCGGAATGCTGCCCATGGCCCGCCCGGCCACCGGCATCCTTGAGGATGTCGATGCTCTGGCGCCACTTCCCGGACAGCAGGAGCGCGTTAAAGGCCCGCCATGCGAAGTTTTCCCGGATCCGCGGCACATTGGACCATTCCCCAAGCTGGCCCTCAATCTCGCGCATCAGTTTGAGAGCCTCTATTTCCTTGCCTGTCATGCACAGGGCTTCCATCAGGATGATGCGGCACCTGAGCCTGTGCAGGGCGCTAACGTCTTCGCCTTCCGCGGAAGCCGCTGACCTTAGCCGGTCCATCATGGGCTCATAGTCACCAACAAAGGAGAGGTAGCCGAATTCGCAAAGGTCCAAACGCAGTTGTGCGCCCGCCAGCTCCCGCAGCTGGTCCGCGCTCTGGCCTCCGCCGGGTACCTGGAGCCGCTCCCGCGCCTGCCGGACCAGGCCAGGGACCTGATCGCTCCGGTCCTCGAGCCAGGACATACAGTCCACCTTGGCGACAATCAGCTCCGTGTACGCTTCTGCCCCGAGCTCGTCAAGCTGATCCCCGGAGACGTCGTCCAAGGCAGCCATGGCCTGCAGCGGCAACCCCAGCTGAAGGTAGGCTGCGGACTTGGGCAGCTGCCCCGCGGCCCATTCCGGATCCTCAGGGGTCAAGTTGCTGACGCATTTGAGTGCAAATTTTGGGTCAAAGAGCTTAACGGCGGCGCCGGCAGCCGCCACGGCGTGGGCCGGTGCCAGGGCGCTGTCGCAGTCGTGGGTCCACGCCGCGTAGGCCAGCAGGTCCTCCACAGTCAACTCGTTCAATTCGTCCGGCTGGTGCCCGGGCACCTTGTCCCGCAATTCCAGCCTGCGCTCCACGCTCAGCCAGTTGCGGACGATATCGCCGAGGTAGCGGTCGCCCAGCGACACAAGATGGCGGCCCGCCCGGTCGACGACGATCTGGCCGGCGTCTTCCATGTCGGCGACAAGACCGGGGCCGTACATTTGCGCGAGCCGGGCCAGGGGCAGCGTCCGGGCGCACGACAGTACTTCGATGAGTTCACGCGCCAAGGGTTTTTCACGCGCGTACCGGGCCCGGACGATGTCTTCAAGTGCGGTGCGGCCGTCAAGGACCACCTCATCCACCAGGGTCCAGACAGAGCCCGAGAGCACGAGGTTGCCGCGTTCGATCTGCTCGGAGACAACTGCCTGCAGCAGGGTCGGGCTGCCGCCCACAATTCGATGCAATTGGCTCGCCAGCGCGGTGGACACCCGGTGACCGAGGGCGGCCTGGAGCACCTCAAGCGTCTCAACCTCGGTGAGGTTCGCGAGCCGGACTTCGGCAAGCCGCCCGGCAGTGATGAGCCAGTAGAAGTCCGGCGGAAGGTCGGCCGTACGCTGCGCGGTAGCAACGAGCCGTGCAGTCCCGGTCTGCACAAGGTTGAGCAGGACACCAGTGCTCAACTCGTCAAGTGCGCCCGCGTTGTCCAGCAGGATGACACACCTGCGCCCGGCCGCGTCGTCGCGGATCAGGGCCGTGATGCCCTGCAGGATGGCCGTCGGCGACCCCAGGGAGCTTTGTGGAAGGCGGGCGAGCGTAAAAGCCAGGCACCCGTAGGGAGTAGTGGACCCGGAACTGCGCAGCTGAAGGGTGTAGACGTCGGGTCCGAAGCCCGAGACCACTGTTCGACCGACGAGGGTCTTGCCGACACCGCGGTCCCCGGTGATGACAACCCCCACGTGGTCGTCGGCGAGCAGGGCACTGCGGACCCGGTCGGCGTCGGCACGGCGCGCAAGACCGGACCACCTCTGCCCGTCCAGCGGACCGGTGGGAAGTTCTTCTGCGGCGGGTACCCACGTAGTGGAAACATTCCCCCAGCCCAGCGTTTCCCTCGACATCTTGTTTCCTTCGTACCGCGTTGCGGACAGCAAAACCTGAGACCGGCCGCTTCGACGTGGCGTATCCCTACATGAGAGTAGAGCGATCATATAGGCATTTCAGGAGGTGCGGAAGCAATTGGCTGGCTTTCCCCGGCACGTGGCGAATGCGCTGCAGCGCAATGGCCGGTGAGTTTTCGGCTAGGGGGCCTTCGCCGGGTGGAACTGCTGCTGCGCGGCCGCCAGACCGTCACGGACCAAAACTTCAACGGCATCGGCCGCCGCGTCGATCAGGAAAGGAAGTTCCTTCTTCTCTACGCCGGAAAAGTCCTTCAGCACAAAGTCGGCGGTGTCCATCCTGCCCGGCGGGCGCCCGACGCCGACCCGGACACGCAGGTAGTCCTTGGTGGCGAGGGCCTTGGAGATATCCCGCAGTCCGTTGTGGCCGCCTTCCCCGCCGCCCAGTTTCAGCTTTACCGACGTAAAAGGCAGGTCGATTTCGTCGTGCACGGCGATTACGTGGCCGGGCTCGACGTCGTAAAACCTGGCCAGCGCCGAGACCGGGCCGCCGGATACGTTCATATAACTCAGCGGCTTGGCCAGTACCACCCGGGGGCCGCCGATTCCAAAGCGACCTTCCAGGACCTGGGCCCGGGACTTGTGGGATTTGAAACCGCTCCCGATCCGGGCTGCGAGTTCATCGAGGACCATCTGCCCCACGTTGTGCCGATTGTGGGCATACTCCGCTCCGGGGTTGCCAAGCCCTGCGATCAGCCAGGTGTCAGTCATGGGTCAGTCCTTCGGTAAGGCGGGCCGGTTCCGGAAGCGGGAGGTGGCGCTGCCGGGCCGAGACAACGGCGGCCGGGCCCCTGCAGGGACCCGGCCACCGGAGACTTCGCGGGAACTACTCGGCTGCGGCCGAGGAGCCTTCGGTGGTGTCGGCTGACGCCTCTTCCTCGGAGACCTCGGTTGCTTCGGAGATGTGGACGACGAGGGACTCGGCGTCGGCCAGCAAAACGGAGCCCGTGGGCAAAACGAGGTCGGAAGCGTGGATGTGCTCACCGGCGGTGCGGCCCTCGATGCTGACCTCGACGGACGTCGGCAGGTGGGTTGCCTCAGCTTCAAGGGAAATGAGGGTCATTTCCTGGTTGTACACGTTGCCGGGCGCCAGTTCGCCGGTCAGGTGCACGGGAACGTCGACGGTGACCTTTTCGCCGGTACGCACGGTCAGGAGGTCGAGGTGCTCGATGATCTGCTTGATCGGGTCCCGCTGGATGTCCTTGACCAGGGCAAGGTGCTGCTCGCCGTTGATGTCCAGGGTCAGCAGGGCGTTCGCCGCGCGGACGGCCAGGGTGGTGGACTTGGCCGGCACCGTGATGTGGATCGGCACGGCACCGTGGCCGTAGATGACGGCCGGGATCAGGCCAGCCATACGGGCCCGACGGGCGAAGCCCTTGCCGAATTCGGTGCGGACTTCAGCTGCGATTTTGTGCTCGGACATGGATATCTCCTAGGGACTAGCGGCGGTCAGCAAGGGCGGAGGTCTGTTTGCGACCTTCAACGCCGGGCGGCCATGCGGCCGCCCTTCCGAAGGGAGATTCAGACCCAGTCGATAACGGAGACCAGCAGACCGGTTTCCATAGATACGGATGACCGGCGCTCTCCCTCGCCAAGGTTTCGGTACAAGGTTACCAGTGCGGGACCCGGATCGTAAAAACGGTCCCGCACCGGCTGCCGCGGAGCGGCCTCGAACGGTGGTTCAGGCGTTGCCGTCAAACAGGCTGGTGACGGAGCCGTCGTCGAACACTTCGCGGATGGCGCGGGCGATCAGCGGCGCGATCGAGAGCACTGTGAGCTGCGGGAAGTGCTTGCTGGGGTCAATCGGCAGGGTATTGGTGACGACAACCTCGCGGGCCCCGGACTCGGACAGCCGCTGGGCTGCGGGATCGGAGAAGACGGCATGTGTCGCGGCGATAATAACGTCTTTGGCGCCGGCGTTCTTGAGCACCTGGACCGCACCGGAAATTGTTCCCCCGGTGTCGATCATGTCATCGATCAGCACGCAGGTGCGGCCCTCGACCTGGCCAACGACAGTCTTGGAGACTGCCTGGTTCGGGACGGTCAGGTCGCGGCTCTTGTGCACAAAGGCCAGCGGCGCCCCACCGAGGCGCTCGGCCCACTGTTCGGCGACCCGGACACGGCCGGTGTCCGGGGAAACCACAGTGATGTCGTCGGAGCCGACGCGGGTACGGATGTAGTCCGCGAGCAGCGGAATGGCCATCAGGTGGTCCACCGGACCGTCGAAGAAGCCCTGGATCTGCGAGGTGTGCAGGTCCACGCTCATGATGCGGTCGGCGCCGGCGGTCTTGTACAGGTCGGCGATCAGGCGCGCAGAGATGGGTTCGCGTCCGCGGCCCTTTTTGTCCTGCCGGGCGTACGGGTAGAACGGCGACACAACCGTGATGCGCTTGGCGGAGGCCCGTTTGAGCGAATCGATCATGATGAGCTGCTCCATCAGCCAGTTGTTCAGCGGTGCGGGATGCGCCTGGATAACGAAGGCATCCGTCCCTCGCACACTTTCTCCGGCCCGGACGTAGATCTCGCCATTGGCGAAGTCGTAGGCGTCCAGTGGCAGCAGTTCGGTTCCGAGCTCCCTGGCGATCTCCCTCGCCAGCTCGGGATGCGCGCGCCCAGCGGCAAGCACCAGCTTCTTCTCGCCGTGTGCCGTAATTTCGCTCATTTTTGCTAGCCCTCTTCTGTAGATGCCGGAGTACTGGAGGAAGTTGTGGCGGCGCCGGCGGTCCGGGCCAGGGAGGCGGAAACGGAGTCCGGGCGGTGCTCGAGCACCCAGCCCTCGGCGTTCTGCTGTTTGGCCACGGACAGGACCAGGGCCCCCGGCGGAACATCGCGGCGGATGACCGCCCCGGCTCCGCTGTAGGCACCGTCACCGACCTGCACGGGAGCCACGAACACGGTGTTGGAGCCGGTACGCACGCCCGAGCCGATCACTGTGCGGTGTTTCTTCTCGCCGTCGTAGTTCGCGGTGATGTTTCCGCAGCCAATGTTGGTGTCCTCGCCGATTTCCGCGTCACCGGCGTAGCCGAGGTGGGAGAGCTTGGAACCGCGGCCGATCGTGACGTTCTTGGTTTCGTAGAAGGCGCCGATCTTGCCGGTCTCGCCGAGGACCGTACCGGGGCGCAGGTAGGTGAACGGCCCCACGCTGGCCATGGCGCCGATTGTGGCGCCGGAACCGTGTGTCCGGATCACCGTGGCGCCCTCCCCCACCTGAACATCGGTGAGGGTGGTGTCCGGGCCGACGGCGGCGTTGCGCGCGACAGTGGTGCTGCCGTGGAGTTGTGTGTTGGGCAGCAGCCGGACGTCCTCGTCGAGGGTGACGGCGGCGTCGATCCAGGTTGTGGCCGGATCCACGATGGTGACACCGGCCCGCATCCAGGCCTCGACGGTCCGGCGGTTGAGTTCGGCACCGAGGGCCGAGAGCTGAACCCGGTCGTTGGCGCCCTCGACCTGCCAGCGGTCTTCGGTCACCACCGCTGCCACCCTGCCGCCGGCGGCGCGGGCGAGCCCCAGCACGTCGGTGAGGTACATTTCGCCCTGGGCGTTTTCGGTGGTGACGTGGGCCAGCGAATCGCGGAGCACGGCAGCGTCGAAGGCGTAGATTCCGGAGTTGATTTCGCGGATTTCGCGTTCGGCGTCCGTCGCGTCCTTGTGCTCCCGGATCCCGGTGACTGTTCCGTCCGTGGCCCGCAGGATGCGGCCGTAGCCGGTGGCGTCCGCGAGGACGGCGGTAAGCACGGTGACGGCGTTGTGGCCGGCCTCGTGGCTTGCGACGAGTTCGGCCAGCAGGCTCCCGGTGAGCAGGGGAACGTCGCCGTAGGTCACAACTACCGTTCCGCTGACCCGGCCTGCAGGGTGGAGTCCGTCGAGGGCCGCGAGTGCCGCTTGGACGGCGCGGCCGGTGCCTGGGATCTCGTCCTGGTCGACGACCAGCGCGGCCGGGTCAACGGCGGCGATGTGGGCGGCCACGAGGTCACGCTCATGCCGGACGACCAGGGCCAGCTCCTGCGGCCGGATGGTGCGGGCCGCATGCAGCGCGTGCGCGACGAGGGAGCGGCCACCGATCTCGTGGAGAATTTTGGGGGTACGGGACTTCATCCGGGTACCGGCACCTGCAGCTAGGACGATAACGGCGGCCGGGCCGGTCTTCTCGGGGCTCACGTACGGGCTCTCCTTGCTCAGTGGCTTAGCTCAGGCCGCTGCTTGGTGGATCTGGGTGGCCGGCGGCCGAGGCCAGCTGGTGCACCTTGGTTGCCGGATTCGCGCGGTTTCGGCTGACCAGACTCCGGTCGTGGCGCCAGATTCATCCTACTGGACCCACACCGGGCCGCGCCCTGCGGTGGCCGTTTACCGGCCACCGCGATGCGCAGCAGTTCCGCCCATAGGACTCGAACCTATACTCCACGGCTCCAAAGGCCGGGGTGCTGCCATTACACCAGGGCGGACCGTACCAAGGCGCTGGGCCTGTGGCACGAGAGTCAATTCTGCCATACTGCGCTCCGTGCACGCGCTGGCCCGGCTCCGGGGCCCGCAATGTCCTACCGGCGCACGCTCCCGGGCACGCCGGCACACTGAACGGCAGCACGGGAATTCAGGGCCACCGGGCCCCGTGGGACATGCCCGCCGCTGGCCCTGGCGGGTGGACATAACAGACCGGGTCCACTCCTGGCCCGGCCCGAGGCACATGTCCTGCGGGATTTAACTGACCCACGGGACATGTCCACTCCTGGCCCGGCCCGAGGGGCATGTCCGGGGGGCTGGGCGGTTACTCCCCCAGCACCTCGAGGGCACCGAGCCATTCAAGCTCGAGGGCTTCGCGTTCGACGGCGAGATCCTTGAGCTTTTTGTTCAGGGCACCAAGTTCGCCGACGGCCGAGGTGTCAGCGGCAGCGGCAGTCATCTGGGCGTGAATCTTATCTTCCTGCTGCTTGATTTTGCCGAGCTGGCGGTCGATCCGGTTTTTGGCCTTGCGGGCATCCCGCTTCTCGGCTTCGGACGGGCCTGTCGCTGCCGGGGCCGACGAGCCGCCTGCAGCGGTAACCGGGTTGCCTCCGCCGGTGATGGTGGACCCGGCCAGGGCCCCTTCGCGCAGTTCCAGGTACTGGTCCACACCGCGCGGCAGGGCTCGGATCTTGCCATCACCGAGGAGCGCCATCTGGTGGTCCGTGACGCGTTCGAGCAGGTAGCGGTCGTGGCTGACGACTACAAGTGTGCCCGGCCAGCCATCCAGGACGTCTTCGACGGCGGCGAGGGTATCGGTGTCGAGGTCGTTGGTTGGTTCGTCCAGCATCAGCACGTTGGGTTCTCCCACCAGCAGCCGCAGGAGCTGCAGCCGGCGGCGTTCACCACCGGAGAGGTCCTTGACCGGGGTCCACTGCTTCTCGTTGGTGAAGCCGAGTTGTTCCACGAGCTGGCCGGCGGTGAATTCCTTGCCCCCGACGTTGAAGGAGCGCTTCTCCCGCTCGATCACTTCGATGACGCGCAGGTCCGAGACGTCGTCGAGCTCCTTGACCTCCTGGGTCAGGACCGCGGTGACCACCGTCTTGCCGCGCTTGACTTTCCCGGCGGAGGGCTCGATCTCACCGTTGAGCAACTTCAGCAGGGTGGTCTTGCCGGCGCCGTTGACGCCGACGAGGCCCAGCCGTTCGCCGGGGGCGAGCCGCAGGGTGATGTTGTCGAAGAGCTTTTGGCCGGGTTCGCCGCCGAGGAAGTCCAGTGAGACGTTTTCGAGGTCCAGGACGTCCTTGCCGAGCCGGGCGGTGGCCATCTTGCTCAGTGCCGTCGAGTCGCGCGGTTCGGGGACGTCGGCGATCAGGGCGTTGGCTGCCTCGATCCGGAATTTGGGTTTGGCGGTGCGGGCCGGGGCGCCACGCCGGAGCCACGCGAGCTCCTTTTTTACCAGCTGCTGGCGCTTGCTTTCCACCACGGAGGCGGAGCGGTCACGTTCGGCTCGGGCCAGCACATACGCGGCGTAACCGCCGTCGAACGGGTCCATAATGCCGTCGTGGATTTCCCAGGTCTTGGTGCAGACTTCGTCCAGGAACCAGCGGTCGTGGGTGACGACGAGGAAGGCGCCCTGGTTGGCCCGCCAGCGGGTCTTCAGGTGCCGGGACAGCCACGCGACGCCTTCGACGTCGAGGTGGTTGGTGGGCTCGTCGAGCATAATAACGTCGTGGTCCTCGATCAGCAGCTTGGCCAGCGCCACACGCCGTTTCTGCCCGCCGGAGAGCGCGTGCACGTTGGCGTGCCAGTCGACGTCGGAGACGAGTCCGCCCATGACTTCGCGGATCTGGGGGTTGCGGGCCCACTCGTAGTCGGCCTGGTCCCCCACGATCGCAGCGCCGACGGTGAGGTCGCCGTCGAGCACGTCGCTCTGGTCCAGGTAGCCGATGTTGACTTCGCTGCGTTTGGTCACCCGGCCGGAGTCGGGGGTGGAGCGCAGGGCCAGCAGCCGCATAAGGGTCGATTTGCCGTCACCGTTGCGGCCCACCATGCCGATCCGGTCGCCCTCTTCAAGGCCGAGGGTAATGCCATCGAGGACGGTACGGGTTGCATAGGAGACCGTGAGGTTCTCGCCGCCGAGCAGGTGTGCCACTGGGAACTGCTTTCCTAGAGAAAAAGTAATGTCGAGCAAATATGGTCAGGCGTGATGGGGCCACGCCACTCCGCCGCGCGGAGGACAGCGCCGACCCTATTAAAGGAGCGTATCGGAGATGATGCGCGCCCCGTGAACCGGGCCGTGCACGGCCAGGGCGTCAAGGCCGTGGTGCCGGAGGTCACCCGCCAGCCCCTCGGCCGCCGCCGGGCCGTGAACCAGAAGTGCCACGGTGGGGCCGGAACCGGAGACGATTCCGGCGATCGCGCCCAGGGCCTCGCCGAGCCCGAGGGTGTCCCGGAGGCTCGGTGCCAGCGCAATGGAGGCGCGCTGGAGATCGTTGACCAGCACCCGGCCCAAGGCTTCAGCGTCGCCACCGCGCAGGGCTTGCAGGACCATCGGGTCCACAGCGGTGGGTTCCTCGATCACTACCCCTTCGGCCTCGCGGAGCCGGTCCAGGGTCCGGAAGACCTCCGGTGTGGGCAGGCCAAAATCAGCGGTCACCAGGACCCAGTTGGTCTGGGCCTTAACGAGGGCCGGCGAGAGTTCGTCGCCGACGCCGAGCCCGACGGCGGTGCCGCCGAGCAGGGAGAACGGCACGTCTGCGCCGAGTTCGGCGGCCAGATGGGCGAGTTCGTCGCGCGAGAGCCCGCTGTTCCACAGTGCGTCGCAGGCGAGCAGGGTGGCTGCCGCGTCGGCCGATCCCCCGCCCATGCCGCCGGCCACGGGGACCCGTTTGGTGATTTCGAGGTGGAGACCGGTGGAGTTCTCCGAGACGTCGGCCATAATCGCGGCGGCCTTGTAGGCAAGGTTCCGCTCGTCCAGGGGGATGTCAACGCCGTCGAGGTCCAGGGTGCTTGCCGGACCGATGCTGACCGTAATCTCTCCGGTGTTTGTGCTGGTGGCGGCGACTTCCTCGTAGAGGGACACCGCGAGGTAGACGCTGGCCACCGAGTGGTAGCCGTCTGCGCGCAGGGGTCCGACGTCCAGTGAGACGTTGACTTTGCCGGGCGCCTTGACCCGGACGGTCCTCGCGCCCAGGCGCCCTCTCACTGCATTCATGGCTCCACGCTATTCATGGCTCCACGCTATGGCATGGCGGGGTCCGGCTCCAAGCACGGTCCCGGACCTGCTTCATCTTGTCGGAGCCGCCGCCCGGGTCATTGCGCCGGCTGTCCGCGCTGTTCCGCGATCCGGGAAAACGCCATGATGTCAATCACTTCGCCTCGCGCCGTGGGATCGACACCGGCGGCACGCAGGCACCGCTCAGCCTCGGCCGCGCCGCCGGCCCAGCCGGCAAGGGCAGCACGAAGGGTCTTCCTGCGCTGGGCGAAGGCTGCATCGATGACCGCAAACACCTCTTCCCGGGTGGCCGTGGTGACGGGCGGTTCCCGGCGGGTGAATGCCACCAGGCCGGAGTGGATTTTCGGGGCGGGCCAAAAGACATTCATGCCGATGACTCCGGCCTTGCGCATGCTGGAGTACCAGGCGGCCTTGACCGAGGGGACACCGTAGGTCTTGGACCCGGGACCGGCGGCAAGTCTGTCGGCCACCTCGTCCTGGACCATCACCAGGCCGTGACGGAGGCTGGGGAAATGCTGGAGCAGGTGCAGGACCACCGGGACGGCGACGTTGTAGGGCAAATTCGCCACCAACGCTGTCGGTTCCACCGGCAGCTCGGTGACCCGCATAGCGTCGGCGAGGACAAGGTGGAAGTCCCCAACGGCGGCCGGCCGCCACCGGGCAACCGTGGCAGGGAGCTTCCCGGCCAGGACAGGATCGATCTCGACGGCGACAACCGAGCGGGCAGCGTCCAGCAGGCCCAAGGTCAGGGACCCGAGCCCCGGCCCGACCTCCAGGACCGTCTCGTCCGGGTGGACGTCCGCGGCGGCCACGATCCTGCGAATCGTGTTGCCGTCAATGACGAAGTTCTGACCGAGAGTCTTGGTGGGGCGGACGCCGATCTCCTCGGCCAGCCTGCGGATGTCGGAGGCGCCCATCAGGGGTGCAGGGGAGCTTGCCGGCTTGCTGGTGGGCTCACTGGCGGGAGCGGAAGAGGTCGGTTCAGTCACCTTGGTATCCTATCCCGCGGACCGGCCCGGGCATGGCGAGGGCCGGGTCCGAAAATCGGACCCGGCCCTCGTGGAATTCCGCTGCCGTGGTCAGCCGCTGCGGACACCCGTGCTACTCGAAGTGCCGGTCACCCGGAGCTCAGCCTCCGGTGTGGCCCCGCTAGCGCGAGGCTGCCCAGCCGCAACCCCACGGCGACAGGCCGCGCTGCGCGTAGACGCGGTTGGCGATGTCGATCTGCTGGGCTTTGGTGGCACCGGCTGCATTCGGTGCGTAAGCGCCGCCGCCGGCACCGAGCCAGGTCCGGACGTCGAACTGCAGGCCGCCGTAGTAGCCGTTGCCGGAATTGATGGACCAGTTGCCGGTGGACTCGCACTGCGCAATCTTGTCCCACATGGCTTCGTTCATCATGGCGGGGGCTGCGGCGCCGGTGTTGGCCCCGGCGGCGGCAACTGCCGCCTGGGGTGCCGGTTTGGGCTTCTCCTTGGTGCCAACCGTGATCTGTTCGGTGACCGGCTGGGCACTGACGGACTGGGACACCAGGGTGCGGGAGGCTTCGCGACCATCAACCATCACCAGCTTGAAACTCTTGTTGATGGTGCCCGCCACGCCTGCCTGGGTCACCTGCTTCTCACCCTTGATCATCCCGGCGTCCTCCGTGGTGAGGGTTTCGAACGGTACCGCTTCGGTGGACTCCGCCGTCTGGCTCACGTCCACCCGGGAAATCTTGATCACCATGTCACTGACAACCGGGGCGTTGCCGGGCTGCGAGAGCCTGTCGCTGGCGGCCAGGGAGATGCCGGCGTCGGACAGCAGCGCAGAGACATTGGCAGCCGTGGTCGTGGTCTTATTGGCCTTGCCGTCCGCGACGATGCTCACGGTCTTGGGAGTCGAGATGGACACGAACGACCCCGAGACCGCAAGCTGGGCATCCTTCGGGGCGGACAGCTCCGAGGAACCGGCAACGCCGAGTTCCGTGACGAGGCCTTCGACTGTCGGCGCAGTGGTGTTGACGGTCCGCTCGGCGCCGTCCAGGCTGACCTTGACGGCCTTGGCGAGGTTGACGTTAATGACTGTGCCGTCCTGTACATGGGAAGCAGCGGCAGGCGTCACCCGGTCCGCGGACTGGAGCTCAAGGCTTGCTCCCTTGACGACCTGGCCGACAGTGCCGCCAAAGGTCTGGACCGAGCTCACTTTGCCGTCCACGTTGAGCGTGACTGTCTTGTTGTTGCCGACGAAGGCAACCAGCCCCAGCACCAACGCGACCAGCACTACAAGTTGCGTACCGACCTTGACGAAGCTGAATTTGCCGTCCGATGTAAAAAACTTGACCACGATTGCCCATATCTTTTGGACCATCCGGGCACGGGGAAAAGTGCGAGGGCAACGCACCGCAGACAGCCCAAAGGCAGCACCGGAAACGGTGCGGTGTGTCCGCGGCGGCCCTGTGCACCGCCACACTCATAAACGAGAGCGCGCCCATGGTTCGTTGGCCACGATGCGCGCCCTGCAGGAGTGAAATTATCCGAAGGCCTTCCCCGACCCCGGCTAATAGTTCTCCACTGTAACCGGAGCGTTATAAAGCAACCAAGAAATTATGCATACGCGGTATCTAACCCTGGGCGGGGCGACCCAGTGTCATCAGTCCCAGGATCCGTATGCCTGCACCGTATTGCGGGCAATCCGGGAACACATCTCCGAGAGCTCCCAGCCAGTCAATTCGGCCATGGCCCTGACGGTGTAGGGGACCATGTAGCTAGCGTTGGGGCGTCCCCGGTGCGGGTGCGGGGTAAGGAACGGGGCATCGGTTTCGACGAGGATCCGCTCCGGCTCCGCGATGGCCAGCGCAGCCCGGAGGTTGGCGGCGTTTTTGAAGGTCAGTGTCCCGGCGAAGGACATGTACCAGCCTTCCGTATTGCAGATCCTGGCCAACCGGTCATCGCCGGAGAAGCAGTGGAACACCACCCGCTCGGGGGCGCCTTCCTCCCGCAGCACCTGGACGACGTCCTCGTGCGCGTCCCGGTCATGGATCTGGAGGGTCAGCCCGAGACGTTTGGCGATGTCGATGTGCCGGCGAAAGGAATAACGCTGGTGCGCCAGCCCGTCGCCCTCCGTTCGGAAGAAATCCAGTCCGGTCTCGCCGATGGCCCTGATCCGCGGGTGCGCCGCCAGGGCCTCGATCTCTGCCAGGGCGTCCTCCAGTTCGCCGCGGGCGGCGTACTCCGGCGCATCGTTGGGGTGCAGGGCGACGGCACCGAGCAACCTCGCATCCAGTTCGACTGCCTGAACGGTAAACCGGGACGATTCGAGGTCGCACCCCACCTGCACGGCGCCCTGCACCCCCACCGCCGCGGCGGCGTCCAGTGCGTCAGCGATGCTGACATTGAGCTCGTTGTGCGGGAAGTCCAAGTGCGTGTGGTTGTCCATAACCGGCACCGGAAGCGGTTCCGGCGCCGGCGGATAACCCTGCCTCCCGGCGCCGTCGCTGCCGGGCGCACGAAACGGAACGGGAGTCAGGGGGGTCGTCATCCGTCCACCTTATCGGCGGTCCTTCGGCCGGATGAAACCGGCGAACTCCCCGAATTAACCCAGGCGCACTATATCCGACCCGACGCTGGTCCGATATTTCCGCGGAACTCTCTGTCAGGCCCGGCAGTTCTGTTAGTAGTCTGTTCTCAAGACTGGATGCCGGCGGGCGGTATCCAGGCTCAGGCACAGACGGCTAGGAATCAACGGTCAGGAACACAGGCATACCCCAAGGAGTGACCCGGCCAGCACCAGCCGAACCGGGGCACCGCCAGGGCTGAAAGGCTACCGATGGACTACCAGCGCATCTCCCTGGACGAAGGACACCCTGACGGGCCGGACCGCCGGGAGGACTCGGCTGCGGCCGGGCTCCCGCCTGCCCTGCGCCCCGCGCCGCCGGCCGCGGCGATGGACGCGGCAGCCTTCCGCTCCGCCAGCGGACGCATCCTGACCGCCATCAGCACCGTGATCGACGGGAAAGCGGAAGCGGCCAAACTCGCCTTGACCGTGCTCTTGGCCCAAGGCCACCTGCTCCTCGAGGACGTTCCCGGTGTCGGCAAGACCCTGCTGGCCAAGACGCTCGCCCGCACCATCGACTGCTCCGTGAGCCGCATTCAGTTCACCCCCGATCTGCTCCCCTCCGACGTCACTGGCGTGTCCATCTACAACCAGGCTTCGCGCTCCTTTGAGTTCCGGCCCGGGGCGGTTTTTGCCAATATCGTCATCGGTGACGAAATCAACCGCGCCTCAGCCAAGACCCAGTCCGCCCTGCTGGAATGCATGGAAGAACACCAGGTCACGGTGGACGGCACGTCCTACAAGCTCGACGAGCCGTTTATGGTGGTGGCCACGCAGAATCCGATCGAAATGGAGGGCACCTACCCGCTCCCGGAAGCGCAGCGGGACCGCTTTATGGCGCGGATCTCCATGGGTTACCCGGACCGGGAGGCCGAAATGGAAATGCTTGAGACCCACCAGGCGACGTCCCCGCTGGCCAAGGTCACCGCCGTCGTCACCGCCAGTGAGGTCGCGGCAATGATCGCTACGGTGCGGCAAGTCTACGTCTCCCAATCGATCAAGGAATACACCGTGTCGCTGGGGCGTGCCACCAGGGAAAGCGGAATGCTCCGGCTCGGAGCCAGCCCCCGGTCCATGCTCCAGCTGCTGCGCGCGGCCAAAGCCACGGCAGCACTGGAGGGCAGGGACTTTGTGCTGCCGGACGACGTGGTCAGTGTGGCAGAACCGGTCCTGGCCCACCGGATCATCCTGGACCGCAAAGCCGTGAGTGCGGGAGAAACCGCCCAGAGCGTGATCCGTGCCGTCCTGGCGAAGATTCCGGTCAATCCGGACGTTGCGTCCGCCCCGGCTGCAACCCTGCCGAACCGCCGTTAGGGGTGGCTCCGCAGTGGCGCTGACCGACCGCTTCCCGAGGCACATCTTCACCAGCAGGGGGTGGGGACTGCTGGTGGCGGGTATGGTCTTCCTGCTGGCAGCCCAGGTGATGGGTCGCCGGGACCTGCTGGCGTTGGCAGTCCTGTTGCTTGTCCTGCCGCTGCTCTCGCTAGCCGGAACCCGGCTGCTCAAGCCCAACTTCAGCGTCTACCGGGAGTTCACCCCCGCCAGCGTGGAAGCTGCGGCCACCACCACCGTCCGGTTGGCTGTCGCCCGGACAGGCGTCGGCTCCGGCCACGCGCTGATGGAAGAGCACCTGCCCGCCCGTTTCGGCGAATCCCCCGTTTTCCGATTTCCGGCGCGTTCGGCAGCAGGCGGGAGCAGCCGCTACGAATACCATTTGCGCTCCGGAAAACGCGGCCAGTTCCTGATCGGGCCGGTCACGGCTGAGTTCAGCGACCCCTTCGGCCTCTCCCTGCACCGCCACGCCATCGACGAAGGCGCCATCCTCACTGTGACCCCGGCCGCCGTCGAACTTCCCGTCACGGGACTCGCCGGCGCCAGGGGGCACGACGGCGTTACCGCCACGCGCGTCCGGGGCAACCCGAGCGACGACGACGTGATGACCCGGGAATACCGGCATGGTGATCCGATGCGCCGGGTGCACTGGGCGGCTACGGCACGCCACGGGGAGCTGATGGTCCGGCAGGAGGAATCGGTCACCACTCCGGAGGCGACGATCATCATGGACCAGCGGCTGCAGGCCTTTAGCCGTGGCGCCTTTTCGGCCGGCACCACATCCTCTGCCCGCCACCCGTTCGGCGGTCCGCGCGGAGCGGATGGCTACCGGAGTGGACACGGCGGCGCCGCTGCCGGGGACGGGCGGGAACTCCTGACCAGCGACGCCTTCGAATGGGCCGTGACGGCCGCGGTATCCATCGGCGCCCATCTCGCCGAACGCAATTACGCGCTGCGCTTCCTCGATGCCACCGGCGAGCCCGCCTTCCGGAATTCACCGTCCGCGCCCGAGCCGGAGGCTGAAGAGTACCTCGGCGAGTCGGGGCTGCAGTCCATCGCCGAGAGCCTGGCCGCGATCCAGCTCACCGGCCCGCACCCCAACCGCCGGGACGAAACCGCGGGTGCGGCCCCGAGGCTTCCCGGCCGCAGGTATCCGTCGGCACCCGAAGCCGGCCCGCAGCCGTTCGACGACCGGCTGCTGGACAAGCTGGCCGCGCACCGGATGCGGGGGCCGGTGCTGGCCATCCTCGGACACCTCACGCCGGCCGAGGCCAGGTCACTGGCCCCGGCGGCCGGCTTTGCGGCAAACGCGTTTGCACTGGTGATCACCGGCCGTGCCGGGCAGCCCCAGGAAGCGCTCGAAATCCTCCGGCTCGGCGGCTGGCGGACAGTGCCGGTCTCCCCCTCGACGCCGCTGCCCGCAGCGTGGACGGCCTTCGACGAGGACGGTGCCACGTCACCGCCGGCCATGGCCGCTGATCTGGGACGTGGTACGGGGGTCCGGCGATGACCCTGACACCGCAGCGAAATACCGGCGCACCGGCCGGCGGTTCCGGGGTGGCCGCGGCGCACGGGCCGGATTCGGCCGCCCGTCGGTTTCCCCCGGCCAACCAGACGCCGCGGCCTGGAGCGGGCGCACAGCCATGGCTGATGGCCCTCGCGGTGGCAGTCGCCGTCGCAGGTGCGGCGCTCAGCCTCAACGGGGTGCTGCGGGGATGGTCCTGGTTCTCCCCCGTACTGTCCACGGTTTTCGCCGTGGCCTTTACGATGGCCGGGCTCCGCACGCTCCGCTGGCGCAGCGCCGTCGTGACGGCCGGTTCGCTGGCGGCACTGGTGCTGGTACTGACGTTTACCTTTTTCCGTGCGCAAAGCATCGCCGGCTTTATCCCCTCGGACACCACTGTGACGCAGCTGGGGCGGTACGTGCGCCGGGCCAGCGAGACGGTTCTGTCCGAAAGTGCCCCGGTGGCTCCGAATGCGGGCATCGTCCTGGTGGTGTGCGCCGCCCTGGGATTGATGGTGATCCTGGTCGATGCCCTCGCCTATCCGCTGCGGTTGCCGGCCACCAGCGGGCTCGGGATCCTTGCCATCCTTATCGTTCCCGCCATGATCAAGCCGCAGAGCGTCGGCGCGCTGGGCTTCGCGGCGGCAGCGGCCGGCTACCTGATGATTCTGGGGTGCAGCCACTGGTTCACGCCCGACCCGCGCACCGGGGCGGACACCGTCCGCAGCTCTGGGCAGTTACGGCGCGGCTCCCTGACTGCCGCGGTTGCGCTGACCGTTACGCTCCTGGCCCAGGTGGTGATTCCGGGTTTCGACCAGGGGACGTTCCCGCAGGGCTCGCGGCTGAATCCTTTCGGTCCGGCTTCGGGACTGAACCCCATGATCAGCCTGGGCAACAGCCTCCGCAGCCCCGCCGGTGACGGCCGGATCACCTTTGCCACCAATGCGTCCAGCACGCCGTACCTGAGGTCCGTGACGGTCGACAGTTTCGACGGCGACAACTGGACACCGGATGACCGCGCCGAAACGCGCCGGCTCGGCACGGGGAGGATCGAATCGGGCCTCGAATCCGCCGCAGCCGAAGTCAGGGTGGTCACCGCGGTGAACACCGGACAGTTCACCAGCCCCTACCTGCCGGCGCCGTACGCGCCGGAGGCAGTGAACGGCCTCACCGGCCGCTGGAGCTGGGATCCTGCCACGCTGAGTATCAAAGGTGTTGACACGAACTCCCGCGACCAGCAGTACGTAGTGCTCTCCGCCGCGCCCCAGCTCACCCCGGATCTGCTGGCGCAGTCCGGTGGGCCGGTGCTGGGAATCCCCGAGGAGTTCACCCGAGAGCCGGCGAACGTTCCGGAAATCGTGCGCACCACCGCCGACGCTGTGACCGCCGGAAACAACACCGCCTATGCCCGGGCCATCGCCATCCAGCGCTACCTGCGTTCCGCAGAGTTCACCTATTCGCTGCAGTCCCCGGTCCAGGGCGGGTATGACGGCAACGGCCTGTCTGTCCTGGCTGACTTCCTGACCCAGAAAAGCGGGTACTGCATCCATTTCGCCTCGGCCATGGCCGTGATGGCACGGTTGGAAGGCATCCCCAGCCGGATTGCGGTCGGTTACGCGCCGGGCCGGCCCACCGGGGCCACTGTGTCGATCGGAGGCCAAGGCGCCCTGCCGGAATATGAGGTCGACGCCCGCGACGCCCATGCGTGGCCCGAACTCTATTTCCAGGGCCTTGGCTGGGTCCCCTTCGAACCCACCCCCTCGCGCGGAGTCGTTCCCGCCTACGCCAGGGACAGCTCGGCCCCCGGCGGCGCCAGTACCAATGAAAATAACGACGGCCTCATTCCAAGCTCGAACCCCAGCACGTCACCGGTGCCCACTGTGGCTCCGCTGCCGCTGCCGGACGCCGCCGCCGGGGCGGGCGCGGCAAGCGTGTTGGTGCCAGCGCTCTACGGCACCGGCGCGTTGCTTGTCCTGGTGCTGTTGCTGGCCTCACCGCAACTGGCCCGCGGCGCCGTGCGGCGCCGCCGATTGAACGGTTCCGGGGGCGGCACGGCGGCAGCGCTGCAGGCTTGGGCAGAATTGCGCGATCTCAGCACGGATTACGGCCTGCCGCCGCAGACCAGCGAGACTCCGCGGCATTTCTCAGCCAGGCTGCGGTCCTCGGGTGCACTGGGAGAGCCAGAGGGCATCGATGCGGACGGCCACATCGCCGTCAGGTCCCTGACGGCCGACTTCGAACGCCGTCGCTACGGCCGCCCGCCCGCCGGGAACGACGGTGACGTCGTCCCTGCCCGCCCCGCAAGCCCTGCCGGCAACGGGAGCCCGGCCGGCAACGGGAGTCCGGCCGGCAACGGGAGTCCGGCCGGCGGAACCAGCCAGGACGGCAGCGCCGCAAGCTCCGCTGCTCCCCTCATTTTGGCCGTCCGGACGTCCCTGCGCGCCCACGCGGGACCGCTGGCGCGCTGGCGCGCGGTCTGGCTGCCGCCTTCCATCCTGGGTCTCTGGCGGCGAGCCGCGGCGGCGCCTTTTCACGCCAGCCGCCGGACAGCACAACGCACCCGGCACGGCATCGCACGGGCCTGGTTGGGGACCCGTGAAGCGCTGCGCCGGGTGCGTTGGCTGCGCCGGAGCTGAAGCGTCCCGGCCAGCGGACGTGGTACTAGCCGGCGTACGGGTCGGCGATGCCGATGTACTGGGTGTAGAGGTATTCCTCGATGCCTTCCAGGCCGCCTTCGCGGCCCAGGCCGGACTGCTTGACCCCGCCGAAGGGTGCAGCCGCGTTGGAGACGACGCCGGCGTTCAGGCCCAGCATGCCGGTCTCCAGGCGTTCGCCCATCCTGATGCCCCGGTTGAGGTCCTTGGTAAAGACATAGGCCACCAAGCCGTACTCGGTGTTGTTCGCGAGGCGGACGGCCTCGTCCTCGGTGTCGAAGGTGATGATCGGGGCGACGGGTCCGAAGATTTCCTCGGACAGGATCCGGGTGCCCTCGGTGACGCCCTTGAGGATGGTGGGCTGGTAAAAGTATCCCGGACCCTCGACGGCGGCGCCGCCGATCACTGTGACCGCACCGGCCGCCACGGCATCGGAGACCAATTCGTGGACCTTGTCCCGGCTCTTCGCATCGATCAGCGGGCCGACCTTGGAGTCGGCTTCCGTACCGCGGGCAGTGGTCATATCCGCCATCTTCGCGGCGAACTTCTCTGCGAACTCGTCGGCGACGGACTCGTGCACAATGAACCGGTTAGCGGCCGTGCAGGCCTCGCCCATGTTGCGCAGCTTCGCCAGCATCGCCCCGGTGACGGCTGCGTCGACGTCGGCGTCCTCGAAGACCACAAACGGGGCGTTGCCGCCGAGCTCCATCGAGGTCCGCAACACGTTTTCGGAGGCATCGGCGAGCAGCCGGCGGCCAACTTCAGTGGAGCCGGTGAAGGAAAGCTTCCGGAGCCGGGAATCCTTGATCAGCGGACCGGTCGTGGCCCCGGCAGTGGAGGTGGGGATAACGTTCAGGACACCGGCGGGCAGCCCGGCTTCCATCATCACCGCGGCGAACAGCTGGGACGTCAGCGGCGTCAGGTTCGCGGATTTGAGCACCATCGTGCAGCCCGCGGCGACGGCGGGGGCCACCTTGCGGGTCGCCATCGCCAGCGGGAAGTTCCACGGCGTAATCAGCAGGCACGGGCCCACCGGCTTCTTCGTCACCAGCAGCCGGGACTTTCCGTCCGGGGAGACGGAGTAGCGGCCGAAGGCGCGGACAGCTTCCTCGGAGAACCAGCGCAGGAACTCCGCACCGTAAGTGACCTCGCCGCGGGCCTCGGCCAGCGGTTTGCCCATCTCCATCGTCATCAGCAACGCAAAATCATCAGCCCGTGCGGTGACCAGCTCGAAAGCCCGGCGCAGAATCTCCCCGCGCTCCCGGGCCGGGACCTTCGCCCAGGAATCCTGTGCCTCAGCCGCGGCGTCGAGGGCGGCGGCCCCGTCTTCGGGCCCGGCATCGGCAATGCTCAGCAGGACCTTGCCCGTGGCGGGGTCCTCCACGTCAAAGGTCTTGCCGGAGGCAGCCGGGCGCCACTGGCCGCCGATCAGCAGGCCGGTCGGAACAGAAGCCAGCAGGGCGCTCTCACGCTCGGCGGTAACAATGGGCTGGGTAGTTGCAGTCACGGTTGACTCCCTCGTCAGCAATTCGGTTGGATGGGTTCGGTTCAGCGCCGTTCGAAAAACCATACGCAGGGCGCTGCATTTACTGCCACGGTACTGCCGTGCTCTGGAGACTGTCTACGCTTGTCCGCACTACGCCGAGCGGGGTTCGCTGTGCAGCTGCACAGCGCTAGCCCGGGCCGGCGACAAGGGCGCTACCGGGCCGCAAGCACCGCGGAATAGAGTTCCCGCTTGCTGACCCTGGCGTCCTCCGCCACAGCCGCGACGGCCTCCTTGAGCCGGATTCCCTGCGCCATCAGCGCATTCACGTCGGCGACCAGATCTTCCGGCCGCCCCGGAGCCCGCTCCGGGGCGCCGCCCACAACGACGGCGATCTCGCCACGCACCTCGTTGGACTCGGCCCAATCGAGCAGTTCGCGCAGGGTGCCCCGGATGACTTCCTCGTAAGTCTTCGTCAGTTCCCGGCAGACCGCCGCCCGGCGGTCCGCGCCGAACCGCTCACGCAGCGCCCGAAGCATCGGTTCGAGCCGATGCGGGGCCTCAAAAAACACCATCGTGCGCCGTTCTGCGTCGAGATCCGCGAGACGCGAGGAGCGTTCGCCGGCTTTGCGGGGCAGGAAGCCCTCGAAGCAGAAGCGGTCCGTAGGCAGCCCGGAGAGCGCGAGTGCGGTGAGGACTGCTGACGGCCCGGGTGCTGCGGTGACAGTCAGGCCGGCGGCGACGGCTCCTTCGACGAGGCGGAAGCCGGGGTCCGAGACGGAGGGCATACCGGCGTCGGTCACCATCACGAGGGTCTTGCCGGCGCGTACCTGGTCAAGGAGTTCGCCGGTCTTGGCGTCCTCGTTGTGCTCGTGATAGCTGATGATCCGCCCGGAAACAGTGATCCCCAAAGTCTGCACCAGCCGGTGCAGCCGCCGGGTGTCCTCGGCGGCGACGATGTCCGCCGTTGTCAGCAGCTCGACCAGCCGGTAGGTAGCGTCCCCGGCGTTTCCGATCGGCGTTGCCGCCAACACGATCCGTCCCGGGCCGCCGGTTTGCGGTACCGGCCCCGTTCCGGGGTTTTCCCCGGGCCGGGGACCGGAGCCATCCTCGACGTCGTCCGAGCGGACCAGCTTGTCGCCGGGAGGGTTCGGGGTAATGCTCAAAATAGGCTCCACAGGACCAGCCTACTGCCGGGGAGCGGCGGATGGAGACGACTCCCGGTCCGTGCGCCGGGCCGGACGCCGGGCCGCAAAAGGTAGCATGGGCTTCGTGACGCAGACCCCCACGCGGACCGTAGACCCCGGTTCCGCCGGATCGGCCCCCCCAGCCCCCCCAGCCCCCAGCACCGGACGCAATCTGGAGGGGCACCGCTGGCTCAGCCGCCCGGCGGAGGCGTTTACCGTCGACGCCCTCCAGGAACGCCTGATCGGCAGCCTCCGGAGCTGGCGGGACTATCCGCCGTCGCTCCGGCTGTGGTTCTGGCTTGTCCCGTCCATCAGCGCGGCCCTGGGCGGAATTCTGCGGTTTGTCCGGCTGGATTCCCCCCGCAGCCTGGTGTTCGACGAGACCTATTACGTCAAGGACGGCTACTCGCTGTTGGTCAGCGGCTATGAACGCGCGTGGCCGGACAAAGCCAACGATTCCTTCGTCGCCGGAAATCCCCAGGTGCTGCTGGACACGCCCGAATACGTGGTCCACCCGCCGGTCGGGAAGTGGATGATTGCCGCCGGCATGTGGCTCTTTGGCCCGGACAACCCCTTCGGCTGGCGGTTCGGGGCGGCCCTGACCGGCACGCTGTCCATCTTCTTGCTGGCCCTGATCGCCCAGAAGCTTTTCCGCTCCCTGACCCTCGGAGCCGTGGCCGGTGTGCTGCTGGCGGTGGACGGACACCACCTGGTGATGTCGCGGACCTCGCTGCTGGACATCTTCCTGATGTTCTGGGTCCTTGCCGCGTTCGGCGCCCTGCTGATGGACCGCGACGACGGCCGCCGCCGGCTGGCCGTGCGGCTGGGCCGTCAGGCAGGCGCCGCCCCGGACGGACGGCCCGACCTGCTCCAGCTGGCGTCGGGCCCCTGGCTGGGGATCCGCTGGTGGCGCCTCGCCGCCGGCGTGTGCCTGGGATTGGCGGTTGGCACTAAGTGGTCCGGGCTGTTTTTCCTGGCCGGTTTTGGGCTGCTGACCGTCTTCTGGGACCTGAGCGCACGCCGGATCGCCGGAATCCACGGCTGGATCAGCGGCGGGATCCTCAAGGACGGAATCCCTGCCTTCCTGGGCATCGTCCCGGTCGCCGCACTGGTGTACACCGCCACGTGGACCGGGTGGTTCCTGTCCAAGGACGCCTACTTTCGGAACTGGGCCGCGGCCGTGCCCTCGGCGGAATGGGGCTGGCTGCCCAACGCCGTCCGGTCGCTGGCGCACTACCATCTGGAGGCCTACAGGTTCCACCAGGGCCTCAGCTCGGAGCACCCGTACGAGGCCAGCGCCTGGAGCTGGCTGGTGCTCGGCCGGCCCACGTCCTTCTTCTACGAATCCCCCAAACCGGGCAGTCCCGGCTGCGATACCGCTAGCTGCACAACGGCAATCCTGTCGGTGGGCAACCCTGTGATCTGGTGGGGCGCCGCCGTCTGCCTTGGTGTGCTTCTCTTCTGGTGGGCCGGGCGGCGGGACTGGCGTGCCGGGGCCGTGCTCGCGGCCGTGGGCGCCGGCTACCTCCCCTGGTTCCTCTACCCGGAACGAACCATGTTCTACTTCTACGCCGTGTCCTTCGAGCCCTTCCTGGTGCTGGCCCTCGTCTACTGTCTGGGGCTTGTCCTGGGCCAGCGCACGGATCCGCTGTGGCGCCGTCGTTCCGGACTGTACCTCGTGACCCTCTTTGTGGTCACGGCGATCGTCGTCTCGGCCTTCTTCTATCCCGTCTGGACCGCCGAGACCATCACCTACCAGGATTGGCGGTTCCGGATGTGGATGCCGTCCTGGATCTAGGGCAGGATTGCAGGTGACGTCCACCGGCACCAGGCGGACCCGGAACGGAGACATGGCTGTGAGAGAAGCAAGCACCGGACTGCTGGTCAACCTCGACCCGGGGAGCAACGTAACCGACCTGCTGCTGGCACAGCATGCCAAGGATCCCGTGCATGCGCTCTACTCCCGCAAAGGACCGGCCGGTTGGGCCGACGTCTCCGCAACGCAGTTCCTGGACCAGGTCCGGGCACTGGCCAAGGGCCTGATCGCCGGCGGCATCACTCCCGGCGAAACGGTAGCGGTGATGTCCGGCACCCGCTACGAGTGGACCGTGGTGGACTTTGCCGTCTGGTTCGCCGGCGGCGTCCCCGTTCCCATCTACGAGACGTCCTCGGCCAGCCAGATCGAATGGATCCTGCACGACTCCGGGGCCCGGCGGGTCTTCGCGGAGAACGAGCTCCGGGCGGGGCTTGTGCGTGAGGTCCTGGACAGCTCAGCGGTGCTCGGCGACGCGGTGCTGCCCGTAGTGCGGATGGACTACGACGGCGACGCCCCTAACCTTGCCAGCCTGGCGGCGGCAGGCAGCGGGGTTGGCGACGCCGAACTCGAACAGCACCGGACCGCGGCCGGCCTTGCCGACGTCGCGTCACTCGTCTACACCTCCGGAACGACGGGCCGGCCCAAAGGCTGCGAAATCACCCACGGAAACTTCGCCCTCGTCGCCAAGAACATCGTGCCGTTCCTGCCCGAGATCCTCTTGCAGCCCCGCACCCGGACCCTGATGTTCCTGCCGCTGGCCCATGTCCTGGCCCGCGCAGTCCAGGTGATCTGCCTGAGCGCAGGAACCACACTCGGACACACCGCCAGCGCCAAGGAACTGCTCGCGGACCTGGCCAGCTTCAAACCGACCTTCCTGCTTGTTGTGCCCCGAATCTTCGAGAAGATCTACGCCGGGGCCGCCCACAAGGCGGCCGTGGCCGGGAAGGAACGCCTGTTCCTGGCTGCCGCCGCCGTCGCGGTGGACTACTCAAAACAACTCGACGCCGCGGCCCGGGGCGAGGGAACCGGGCCCGGGCTGGTGATCCGGGCCAAGCACGCCCTCTTTGACCGGCTGCTGTACCCCAAACTGCGGCAGGCATTCGGCGGACAGTTGGGCTACACGGTTTCGGGAGCCAGCCCGCTGAGCCCCCACGACGCGCACTTCTTCCGGGGCGCAGGAGTCCCTGTCCTGGAAGGCTACGGCCTCACCGAAACGACGGCACCCTGTACGGCCAACACTCCGACCCGGACCAAGGTGGGGACGGTTGGCATACCGGTACCCGGAACCACCATCCGGGTCGCCGAAGACGGCGAGATCCTGGTCAAGGGCATCGGCGTCTTCAAGGGTTACCACAACAACGCCGCGGCCAACGCGGAGGCGTTTGTGGACGGGTTTTTCCGCACCGGCGACCTGGGGTCACTGGACGCGGACGGCTTCCTGACCATCACCGGCAGGAAAAAGGATCTGCTGGTGACCGCCGGCGGCAAAAACGTCGCCCCCGGGCCGCTTGAGGAAAAGATCCGCGAACACGAATTGGTTCTGCAGGCTGTGGTGATCGGCGACGGCAGGCCCTTCGTATCAGCCCTGATCAACCTGGACCCGGAGGGCCTGGAAAACTGGTGCGCCGCCCACAAGGTTCCGGCGATGAGCACCGCCGTGGCCCGCGGCAGCGATCTGGTCCGGGTGGCCCTGCAGAGCGCCGTGGACGACGCGAATGCCCTGGTTTCCCAGGCCGAGTCCATCCGCAGTTTCGTGGTCCTGGACGCCGACTTTACGGTGGAGTCCGGTCACCTGACACCGTCCCTGAAGCTCAAGCGCGCCGCCGTTGTGCGTGACTTCCAAGCGCAGATTAACGGCATCTACGGCTAACACCGCAGGATCGGCCCCGGATGCAGGAAAGCGGCCGGCACCATGGGTGCCAGCCGCTTGCCGTGCCTGTCCGGAGTCGCCGGCCAGTGCCGCTACCCGGTGCTGGAGCTTCCCCGCGCGGGGGTGTCCAGGGTTCCGGCGCCGGCTGTCCCGGCCGCAGCGGCGCCGTGCGGGGCGGCGGAACGCGGGACAGAGCCTCCGGCAGCCGAATCAGCGGCAGCTTCTTGAGCGGCTGATGCGGCGTCGGCTGGTGCATCGGCCTTATCGGCTTTGTTCCGGCGGAAGAGCGACCGCTTGGGCTTGTCCGCTTCGCTGGCAGGGTTCGCTTCGCCGGCAAGGTTCGCTTCGCCGGCAAGGTTCGCTTCGCCGGTAAGCTTCGCCGGGGCGCCAGGGACACCATCGCCGGAGGCAGTCTTCGCGCCCACCGCCGCGTCCGGCTCCGCGTTCTTGGCGCCGCGTTTCGGCAGTCCCCGGCGCTTGCGGGTCGGCCAGGTAAGGATCAAGGTGAGGAGCGAGACGATCAGCACCAGGGCGGCGATCACGATCCCGCCGTCGACCCAGAACTGGGCCGGGAAAAGCCTGATCAGGGTGTCCTGCAACGAGAAGGTCCAGGTGCCGCTGGCAAAGAAAACACTGTGGAATTCGGTGAAGAACTGTTCCCAGCCGAGCGCACCCAGCACGCCGAGGCTGGTGACGATAACGAGGGAGATGATGGAACCTGCAAACAAGCCACGCCGAACCCCGCCGGCCGTGCGGCGGCGCAAATAGATCACGGCGATCAGGCTCAGCAGGATCAGCAGGGCACCGGCGCCGAAGGCCGAAAGGATCACAAGCTTGACGTCGGCCATGTGGCTGACCTCGCCGTCCCGGAAGAGCTTGTCGCCGCCGCGGTGGACCAGTTCGCCGAGGTAGCGGGGTCCGGCCCAGTTGCTCAGGTAGTCCACGGCGTAGGAGCCGTAGGTCAAGCGGTCATCGGTGCTGAAGCCGTAGCCGTCGCCCGGGAAGCCGGGGCGGTTGTACTCCACCCAGAGGAACAGCGGGCTGGCGATCGCCCGAACGGCCAGGACCAGCAGAATGACCGGGAAGCACACGGCGAGCAGGACCTGCATCACCCGCGGCGCCACGGGCTTGGCGTTCGCCGCGTGTTCCCGCTCGGCGTTTCGGCGCTGCACCTCTTCCTCCGGGGGCCGGAGCTGCAGCGCCGAAGTGGGCAGCGGCTCGCTGAAGTGCGAGCCCTGGCCACGCGGGGACGGTTCGACGGCGGCTTCGGCAGCTTTGCGGTCGGCGCGGGTTCCGGCCTGGCGGCGCTCCGAAGCTACTGCCACCGGAGTTGCTGCCACGGGCGTGGTGGCCGCGGCCACCGTGGTGCCGGCGGCAGCCACCGGGGTGCGGTCAACGGCTGCTGAAGAACGCTGTTCCGCGGACTTTGGCTTCATCCAGTCGAACGCCGGCTCGTCAGAGTCATCGGCCGGATCCAGCGGCGGATCCTGTCGGTTCGGAGGGGTGGGACTTGAGTCAGTCACTGCAGCTTCGCTTCCGTAGGCGGCCGCGCCGCCGGGCTCGGCCCGGCAACGCTACATATCTGCCTCCGAGCCTACCGCCCGCGCCCGGCTGCGGGCGAGATGCCACCCCGAACGGGACGGGGTTTCGACGGAACGGCTACTCAGGCTGCAGGGCCGGTGCCCGCCGGTTTCCGGGCCGGCCCGTCAGCGTTTGGCGTACTGGGCCCAGGGGATGTTCCAGTCGCCGAAGCCTTCGAGCGGTTCCACGGCCGGGGCACCCGTATTGAGGGTCTGGACGACGTCGCCGGTCTTCATGTTGTTAAAGAACCAAGCGGCGTCAGCCGGGAGCAACCCAACACATCCGTGCGAGACGTTGTACTTGCCCACCGCACCCCACGCCGACTCTAGGGCCTGGTGGACGTACACCCCGGAGCTTGTCAACCGGTTCGCGTACTCCACCGTCAGCGGAGGATAGTAGCCCTTGTCGCCGGGCTTCAGCCCGATGCTGCCGGCATTGAACTTGGAGTTGCGTTCCTGCTCCATGATCACGGCGAACCCGGTGGGCGAGAGCCACTCAGCATCGCCCAGCGTAACCGGAGCGGTCCTGACCAGCTGGCCGTCGAAATAGACGTTCATCGTTTTGGTGATGTCATCAACAACTGCCAGACGCTGCGGGCCAACCTTAAACGAGACCTTGGTGTCGGCGTTGCCGATCATCTTGTTGCCGAAGTCGACGCCGAAAAGTGACAGGTCCACGGTAATCTCGCTGTTGGCGGCCCAGAACGCCTCGGGGCGGATCCTGACGCGCCGGTCCGAATACCAGCGCCACGCCACCGCCTGGCCGGAGGACGACGTGACGGTGACGGCCTGCTCCAATGCCTCCTTGTTCAGCACAGGTTCGCTGAAGACGATCTCGATGGGCTGGCCCGCGCCGACGGTGCTGCCGCCGAGCGGATACACGGCGGCGTCCGCCTCATTGGCCCGGGCAACCGTCGCGAAGGTCTGCGCCTTTTTAGTTTCACGGCCGGCCTGGTCGACAATCGTGAACCTGTACCTGTACTGCGTGTCGAATTCAAGCGGGTCCGCGGCCGTCCAGGTGGACCCGTCCGGGCTCGTGGTACCCGGGATGCCGCCGCCGCCGGAGGCACGCTCGAGCACAACGTCAGTTACCGTGCCGTTGATTGCTTTGACGGACGTGGGTGCAGCGGGGTTGACGGCTTTGGCCCCGTCGCTCGGAGTCACGCCGAGCTCCACGGCTTTTACCACCGGTGCCGCGAGTCCGGCGACGTTTCGCATCGGGGCTGCCGCCTCTGAGGGCATTTCCGCTTCGGCCCTGCCGGGCCCCGCAGCGATGCCAATGCCGCCGGCTCCGACTACAGCGCAAACTGCCAGCACGGCCAGCATCTTGCCGCTTTTACTGCCAACTGGCAGCCGGCGGACCTGGTGCCCGCCGCGTCCGCGCGGCGCTGCCCGGCGCCTCAAGACCTTGCCCATGCCCTGCTCCCCCAAAGATAATCCTGCCGCCACCGGTCAATCGCTGGCGGGCGTTCGCTCAGTTCGCGTACTCCGCCCAGGGAATGTTCCAGTCCCCGTAGCCGTCGTCTACGGCGGCAAAGTCGCCGTCGGTGTTGACCACCTGGACAACGTCACCGGTTGTCATGTTCTCGAAGACCCACTTTGCGCCGTCGGGCCCCAGTCCGATGCAGCCGTGCGAGAGGTTGGCGACGCCAAGATAGGGCATCGCGGAATCCGTGGCCTGATGGATGAACTCACCGCTCGGGGTCAGGCGTGTGGCGTAGTTGACGTCGAGCTGGCCGTAGTAAGCCGGGTCCCCCGGCTTCAGGCCGATCGTGGACGCATCCATGTGCTCCACGCGGTACTTCTCCATAAACACAAGGTATCCGCGGGCCGACGGGAACCGGGTGTCGCCCATGGTCGCGGGCCACTGGCCGAGCTGCTGGTCGTTGACGCTGGCCGTAAAGGTGTGCGCGGTCGCGTCCGCAATGGCGACCTTCTTGTCGCCGATGTGGACGGTGACCTTTTTGTTGAAGTTACCGATCTGCCCGTTGCCGAGGTCGACGCCGAAGAGCTGCATGTCCATCGTGATGGTGCTGTTTGCGGTCCAGAAGTTTTCCGGTCGGTACCTGACCATGGTGTTGCTGAACCAGTGGAAGTCACCGGCCTGACCGGAGGTGGAGCTGATCTTGATGGCCTTTTCGACGGCGTCCCGGTTCAGGACTGGCTCGCTGAAGGTAATTTGCAGCGGTTGCGCCACGCCCACTTTCATCCCGTCCAGCGGGTAGATGGCAGCGTCGGCCTCGTTGGCGGTGGAGACGGTGGTGAAGCTCCGCGTCGAGGTGTCCTTGCGGCCGGCTGCGTCCACCACGGAGAAGGTGTAGTTATAGCGGGTGTTGAACTTCAGCGCGGCGGCTGCCGTCCAGCCGGTGCCGTCAGCGCTCAGGGTTCCATCGACGGCGTCGCCGGATGCGCTCGTCAGGGACACTCGGTCGATGTGGCCGTTGCTGACCTTGAGGGTCACCGGCGCGGCGGGGTTCACCTGTTTGGCCCCGTTCGCGGGCGCAACGTTCAACTCCGCGGGCGCCACCACCGGGAAAGCGAGTCCCGGCGTCGAGCGTTCCGGCGAAGCGGCCTCGGAAGCGAAGGATGCATGGGCCAATCCGGGCCCCGCAGCGAACACTCCGCCGGCCGCGGCAAGCGCGCAGACCGCACCGATCACGGCAAGCTTGCGGCCGGTGCTCCGGCTTCTCGGGGCGTTCAAAATACTCGGTTCCTTCCAGACGTTACCTAGAAAGCATAAATGACTTTCCTGCCGGCCCCGCCCTCGGCTCCGCCACGATCAGGTCACGAAGAAGGCCCCGAACGGACGTCCGGAGCCTTCTTCTCAGTCATCTGCCGTTGCTGCGCCCTGGTGAAACGGCGCCGGCCCGGTCCTAGTAGCGGTAGTGGTCCGGCTTGTACGGACCGGAAACCGTAAGGTCCAGGTATTCGGCCTGCTCCTTTGACAGTTCGGTGAGTTCGACGCCCAGGGCGCCGAGGTGAAGCCGCGCCACCTTCTCGTCGAGGATCTTGGGCAGCACGTAAACCTGCTTGTTGTACTCCCGCTCCTCTGCCGGCTGGTCCCGCTTGGTGAAAAGCTCGATCTGCGCGATGGTCTGGTTGGCGAAGGAGTTGCTCATCACAAAGGACGGGTGCCCGGTGGCGTTCCCGAGGTTCAGCAGGCGGCCTTCGGACAGCACGATGATGGAGCGCTCATCCGCGGTCCCGGCGTCGAGCACCCACTCGTGGACCTGGGGCTTGATCTCGACCTTTGTGATGCCCGGGATCCGGGCGAGTCCGGCCATGTCGATCTCGTTGTCAAAGTGGCCGATGTTGCCGACGATGGCTTTGTCCCGCATCCCGGCCATGTGCTCGGCCATGATGACGTCTTTGTTGCCAGTGGTGGTGATGAAGATGTGGCCCTCGGCCAGCACGGATTCCAGTTTCGCGACCTGGTAGCCGTCCATTGCGGCCTGCAGCGCGCAGATCGGGTCGATTTCGGTGACGATGACGCGTGAACCCTGGCCCCTGAACGCCTCGGCTGCACCCTTGCCCACGTCCCCGTAGCCGCAGACGACGGCGACCTTGCCGCCCATCAGCACGTCGGTGGCGCGGTTGATGCCGTCCGGGAGGGAGTGGCGGATGCCGTACTTGTTATCGAATTTGCTTTTGGTGACGGAGTCATTGACGTTGATGGCCGGGAACAGCAGTTTTCCCTGCTCCGCAAGCTGGTAGAGGCGGTGCACGCCGGTCGTGGTTTCCTCGGTGACACCCAGCAGCCGCGAGCCGATCCGGGTCCATTTCTGCGGATCGGCCTGCAGCGAAGCGCGCAGCACCTCAAGGAAGACGCGGCCCTCCTCGGACTCGTCGTCAGCGGTGGCCGGGACAGCGCCGAGCGCTTCGAAGTCGACGCCCTTGTGGACCAGCATGGTGGCGTCGCCACCGTCGTCGAGAATCATGTTCGGTCCAAGATCCGGGTTGCTGTCCGCGCCGGGCCAGGTGAGGATCTGCTCGGCAGTCCACCAGTATTCCTCGAGCGTCTCGCCCTTCCAGGCGAACACGGGAACACCCTGCGGATCCTCAGCGGTTCCGGTGCCGACCACCACGGCTGCGGCAGCTTCATCCTGGGTCGAAAAGATGTTGCAGGAAGCCCAGCGGACCTCGGCGCCAAGCGCCGTGAGCGTCTCGATCAGCACGGCCGTCTGCACCGTCATGTGCAGGGACCCGGCGATCCGGGCACCCTTGAGCGGCTGGCTCGCGCCGAATTCCTCGCGCAGGGACATCAGGCCGGGCATCTCGTGCTCCGCGAGGCGGATCTGGTGACGGCCGGCCTCGGCCAGGGAAATGTCCGCAATCTTGTAATCGAGAGTCATCTGAATCCTTTGTTGTGGCCGGCGGGCAGGTCCTGGACCTGGCCGCCTGTGAAGTCGATAGTTGTGCTTATCGGTGGCTGAAAAGTACTTCGGTGCCGAACGTCAATACGATGGGGCTGGAGGCTAAGTGTCCGCGGGCCCGGAAGCGGCGGTGGAAAGGCCTGCGGCCGGCTGGCCGCCGTCGTGCTGGGAAGCCGGGGCAGCAGCGGCGGCCGGCAGCAATTCCGGCGGCAGCAACAGGGGGATGCCATCCTCGATCGCGTAGCGCAGTTTTTCCCCGTCGGGACCGGCCGCGGTGGTGACGAGTTCCTCGCCGTCCTGTACCAGCGGGGAACCTGTTACGGGGCATCTCAGGACAGACAACAGTTCGGGACTGATCTTCGGCATGGTGAACGCTCCCTGGTGGGCGCCGCAGCAGACGCGGCTAGCTTACGGATTTTGCAGTTCCCAGCCTACCGCCAGTTGCGCACTAGGAAGGTTCCCGCAGCACACGCAGATGCCCCCGGCGGGTGCCCTCGGAGCCGGCCGGAGCTTCCAGTGCCGGATGGACGCCGCGCCGGCTTTGCCCCGGTTCCGGTGCGGCCGGCCGGGAGGCCGCCTCCCGGACGGCGTTGGCAAGGGCGAGGAGGTCATCTGGACCGGGCCCTGCCGGGGTAGCCGGCATAGCCAGCCGCAACACTTCCCAGCCGCGCGGGACGGTCAGGGACCCGGCATGCTGTTCACACAAGTCGTAACAGTGCGGCTCGGCATAGGTTGCCAGTGGTCCCAGGACGGCCGTGGAGTCGGCGTACACGTACGTCAAAGTGGCCACCGCTGAATTGCGGCAGGCTGACCTTGAACAAAGACGAATGGCACCCACGACATCACAGACTACTCCCCCGGACCGGGAGGGGGCGCCCGGCACGCTGACGGCGGGTCGGGCGCCCGTGTCGCGTAAACCTTTCGCCGGGTTTAGAGTCGAGATATGCAGTCATCGCACCACGATCCGGGTTTTACGGTCCGCTTGGCTGAAAGCGACTCCGGACGTTCCGACGCCGGGTCCACAGCAGGCGCTTCCGGGCGCGCCGCGCCGGCGCGGGGCTTCCGCCAGCGGCGGAGGAACCGGCACGGCCGGGGGCTCCGCGGGGAGCTTATGCTGCCCACACTGCCCGGCTACCGGACCCGTTCGGATCGCTTCGACGACTTCGTCCTCGACTCAGCGGAGCGGCTCCATGACATTTGGGGCAAACCGCTGGACGGTGTCCGTTTCGCCGTCGATGAGATTCCGCCGGGCCTGGAACAGATCGTGGCGGAGCGCACTCCCGCACCCATGGGGTCCTGCTCCCCCGCTACGGCGGAGGAGGGGCCGGTCATCACCTTGTACCGGCGGGTAGTCGAACATGCCTGCGCGAGCCGCGAGGAACTTCAGGACCTGGTCCATGACGTTGTGGTGGAGTACACGGCAGAGATGCTCGGCGTTCCGCCCGAGTCACTGGACCCGGTCTACCGACGCCGATACTAGTTGGCCGCCGGGGTTCGCTGCGGCGGCCTCCTGGCCAGGGTGTGGTCAGTACCCGAGGGTGACAGGCACCTGCTCCTGGCCCGCGGCCCCCGGGGCAATGGTAATCGTTGAGACGTCCTGCCTGCCGTCCTGCTGCAGCAGCACCGCGCCATAGGCGGGATCGCCCGCGGCGGACACGAGGTAGCCAACAACCTTTGCGCCGTCGGCCTCGTCCGGGACCCTGATGGAGGCCGTGGTGCCGCCGGCGATGTCAGCGGAACCGGCCGTACGGATCTTCCCGTCCGCAGTAATCGGGGAGTAGGAAATGGTGGCCCGCCCCTCGGGAGCCCCGAATATGAGGAAGCGGTCGCCTGCGCCGGGGACCGGAACAACGTGTTGGCTTCCCAGCCGCGCCGAGGCCGCCGACCAGGCGAAGTCGGCAGCGTCTTCGGCCTTGAGGCCCCGCGTGACGCGGGCTGCCGCGGTGAACGATACGTCCGAAGCGACCGCCACCGTATAGGGACCGGCCGGCACGCCGGCGAGTGGGACCTGGGTGACTGATCCGGCCTTCGCCGTGACCACCCCGCCGCCGGGAAGGGCCTTCTGGCCGTCCCGGCCGAACAGCTTAATGGCGACAACGGCGTCGGCGGACCCCGGCACCGTGATTTGCAGCGCCGGGCCGGCGTCTGCGAAACCGGGCTTGGCGGTCAGGGCTGCCACAGCTGCGCGATCCTGGATGTCGACGCCGGAGATCACCTGGCGCTGGGCCGGGGCCGCAGCGGGGACAATGAATTCCACACCGCCTGGGGTCAGCCCGCGCAGAACGCTCTGCTGGATGACAGCAGCCACGGGTCCGCCGGCGCTGCGCACCCGGACGCTGAGCTGTTCCTGTCCCGGCGCGAGTCCTGCCAGGATGACGGAGCGTGTAGTTCCCGGCGCGACCAGGAGCCCGCGGCTGCCCGGGGCCTGGAGGGGGCCCTTGGCTCCGAAGAGGTCGAGGCTGACAGTGGCCGGGCTGCTCGAAGCGTTGCTCAGCTTAAGGACCGCCGTGCGGCCCAATGCGGTGTTCGCCCCGACGAGCCAGAGATCGTTGGCGGGCTGCTGGCACGCTGCGGCTGCCGCCCCGCGGAGGTCCCCGTCCCCTGCCGTGTAGCTCATCACAGCTCCCGCGGAGGGCTGCAGGCCGCCTTCGGCGTCAGCGCTGAGGACGCTGACGTCATCAACTCCGCGCTGGGACACCACCCCGGCCACGGGCGCGGCATTGGCCGGCCTGGTTGGTGCGGGGGCAGGGCTTTCGGCCGCCGCCGTGGTCTTGGCAAGCTCCACCAGCGTGCTCCCGGTGAGCGCGGCGAGCCTGCTGCCGGGCAGGGCACCGGTGCCGGATGCCAGCACAATGGCGCTGACGTCGGTTTTGGCGGTCGCAGAGACAGGACTGAATTGCGGGTCAGTACCGATGGGTGCGCCGTCAAGCAGCCTGGCCGGGCCCGGGCAGACACCGACGCTGTTGCCTGCCGGGACGGCCGTCAGGGGGGCCGCGATGGGGCGGCTGCCGGCGGGCCCCTGCGGGGCAAGCGCCGTGGCGGCCACAAGTCCGCCGCCGGCAGCGACGAGCGCTATGGCGGCGAGCACGCCGCCCAGCCGCCGGACGCGCACAGCAGCAGCCGCCCGCTCGCCGCGCGACCCGAGTGTCCTTCGCTTGGCGCGGGCCAGCTTGGCGGGTGTGCCCGCCGTCCCAGCAGGCTCGCCTGCTGGGACGGCGGGCTTCCCGTCGGTGTGCAGGGCGTCCGGGGCTTTGTTCACCGGGTAGTCGTCGTTAGGGATCAAGACGTTCCTTACGCAGGGAGCCTTCGTCCCGGGAGAGGCCGGTGTTTGGCCGGCGGGCAGGCATGGGGATGGCAAGAAGGGCTGTCAGTCCAATGATGACGGCCTGGGCAACCCCGGCCCAGAGCGCCCAAGGTGCTTCGTAGCGGACACTTAGCTGCCCGCCCTGGGCCGGCAAGGTGAAGGCCTGCGCCCAGCCCGAAGTGGTGGCGGTGAGGCGGCGGCCGTCGAGCCAGGCACTCCAGCCCGGATCGGCGCGTTCGGCCAGCACCACCAGCCGGCCTTCCGGACCGGCGGCGACCGCAGCGTCGGCGGACACGGCGCGGGACGGGACCAGAGCGACTGTGGCGCCTGCGCCATCAACGATCCGCACCCGGTGGGCTACGTCGGCGGCCTGGATTACCGGCTGGTTCAGCGGGCTTATACGCCACAGCCAGCCGACGTCGGTTTTGCCGACGGAGACGAGTCCGGGGACGGCATCCATCCGGCTGGCTGTCAGTTGCGCCGCGGTATCGTCTGCCCTGAGGACCACGAAGCCAACGCCGAGCCGTTCAAGGTCGCCGCGGGGGTCCACGCCCTGGGCTGCGACGATGGTGGCTACAACCTTGCGGACGGACGCCACAACGGCGTCGTCGTCACGGGCGGTCTCCTGCCCCGGCGCACCCATGATCGGGCGCGCAGTGGCGATGGTGGACAGGGCATCGAGGGTGGTGCCGGCACCACGCATCAGTGCGGCGTCGAACGTGCCGTTATCGCCGGTGGAAATGACCAGGCTTCGAGTCTGTTCCGGCCCCTCGCCGCGGTCGATTGCCGTTGCCGGCAGGACCCGGGACGCTGCGGGCTGCACCAGCCGGCGAACGCCAAGTGAAGCCGTGGCCGGCGAATCAGCCGGTCCGGCGCCAGGACCAGCCGCGGCCAGGGTGGATTGTGAGAGGACGTTTTGCGTGGCCCACACGGTGAGGCCGGCCGCGGGTCCGGCCAGCAGGAGGACCATGGCCACGGCCGCGGTGACCCGGGTCGTGACCTTGCGGCCCACCGTTGCGGCGGCCGCGCGGTCGGCGGTGTCCAGCAGGCCCGCCGCGCCGATCAGCGCCGACGCCAGCAGGGCGAAGCCTGCCGCCGACACGGCGGGGCCCGTAAAGGGGGTGACCAGGACGTTGGTACCGGCGCCGGTGGCGAGCTGGCTGCTGAGCCAGCCGCCGGCCAGCAAAAGCAGCGCCGCGGCCCAAAGGGCCCGCGCGATCCGCGGCGGGCGGCCGGGGAGGAACAGCGCAGCAACGGCCAAGGCCAGCACCGGCAGCCCCACCAGCAGGGCAAGCAGGAGCGCCCACGGCACAGCAAAACCAGCGCCGAAGAGCGGCAGGCCGGTGAGCCCGCCGTCGGCTGCGAAGCGCAGCGGCTGGCCGAGGAACTGCTGCCACAGGGGTGCGGCGTCAAAGGCCAGCGGCACGCCGGGGTCGGCGAGCAGTGCGCGGGGCCGGTCAAGGGTGGAGGACAGGAACGGTACGAATAGGGCGAGGCTTGGCAACAGCGCCCACCAGACGGTCCGTCCGCGACGGCCCGGAAGAGCTCCGCACAGCGCCACGAGGGCGATGCCGGGCACCAGCAGCGAAGGGGCTGCCGCTGTGCAGGCCGCCAAGGCCAGGCCGGCAGCAGCGGCGGCGGTCCAGGACGGGGTGCCGTTGATGCCGGGCTTGGCTGGCGGCAGCTCGGTGAAGCGCCGCTCGCCTGGGGCCGGAACGGCGTAGCGCCCGCGTCCCGCGGCGGTTCCGGTGGCCCGCAGCAGGGCCAGCACCAGCACCGGCATCAGGACGTGGACCACCAGGGCCCCAACGCGGCCCTGGTTGAGCGCCACCTGCAGGGCGGGTGCTCCGGCCCACACGAGGGCTGCCGCGAGCCGGAGGCGGCGGCGCTGCGTCAGGGCACCGGCAGCAAACCAGGCTCCGAGGGCGGAAAGGGGCATGGCCAGGATCAGCAGCGAACCCAGCGCGGTGTTGGCGTTGCCGGCGCCGAGCACGCCGAGGACCCAGAGGAGGTACCCGAAGGGATCGCCATGGCCGGGAACCCCCGGGCCGAGGCTGATCCACCAGCCGGCGGCGTGGTCCCAGATCTCACCCAGCCGCTGCGAGACGGGGATCATCGCGCCGCCGGAGACGGCTTCAGCCCGGAAGAGGCTGAGCAGCCCGGTCAGGGACGCGGCGGTGGCAATCAGGATGGCGAGGAGCGCGCCGTTGCCCACCCAGCCGCGCTCGGAGGTAGTGAGCGCGGCGAAGTCGTCGTCCGAGTCGCCGGTGGGCTGTTCGGCCAGCGGATCATTCGCCGCCAGGGCGTCCGCTGAATCGTCCGCGCCGAGGGCTTCCATCAGTGAGCGGCGATGCGCCCACACCTCGCGGCGCGGTGTCTGCAGACCCTTAATCACAGAACGCCGGATGCGGCGGGACCGGCCAGCACTGCACCGCCCGCGGACCACGGCAGCGGGCCGGCCAAGCGCAGCAAACGTTGCCAGGAGTTGGGAAAAACCGTGGCCCGGATCCTTGACCGCAATACTCAGGACTACTTTGAAGATGCTCCCCAGCAGGGCACCGGCTGCATGCAGCGGCACCTTCCACACCGGGGCGTGCTTGAGCCGCAGATACACCTGCGCCTTGCGCGCCGCCTTCGCATTGCCCAGGGCATGCGGGCGGTGCGAGACGTGGAACATTTTGGCACCCGGCACAACGACTACCCGGTGCCCGGCGAGCCGGTTGCGCCAGCAGAAGTCAACGTCGTCGCCGCTGCCGGGCAGGGCCGGATCGAAGCCGCCGAGGTCCTCCCAGACGTCGCGGCGGACCAGCATCCCCGCGGAATTGACGGCAAACGTGTCGCTGCGGCCATCATATTGGCCTTGGTCGAGCTCGTCGGCGTCGATCAGGGTCAGCCGTTCGGCCCAGCGGCTGGTGGAGAGCCCAACGTCGATCAGCCGCCGCTCGGAGTGCCAGTCCAGCTGCTTGCAGCCGGCAACCGTGACGGACGGTGCACGTTCCACGGCCTGGAGCAGCTCGGCCAGGGCTTCCGGAGCCGGGGCAGCGTCGTCATGCAGCAGCCAGATCCATTCGGCCGGCGCCGCCTTGGACGTGCCGCGGCCGTCCCAGGGGTCGAGCGCGGCGAGGCCAGCCTGCACGGCCGCGCCCATGCCGCTGCGGGCCTGCTGATAGACGGTGACGTTGGCGGTGCCGAGAGCCTGTTGGAGGAGGGTCGCGGATTGGTCGCGGGAGCCGGTGTCGACACCGATACAGGCGTCTGCGGGCCGGGTCTGGGCTGCCAGTGCCGCGAGGGTCCTGGGGAGAAAGTCACCGCCGTCGTGGGAAACCACAACGGCGGTGACTCGTACTTCCTGAAGAATTAGATCGCTCGCTTCCTAAGCCGGCGCCGCTCGCGCTCGGAGAGGCCACCCCAGATTCCGAAACGCTCGTCGTTCGACAGAGCGTATTCGAGGCACTGCGAGCGGACGTTGCACGCCCCGCAGACCTTCTTGGCGTCGCGTGTGGAGCCGCCCTTCTCGGGGAAGAATGCCTCCGGGTCCGTCTGGGCGCAGAGCGCGTCCGTCTGCCAGCCCAGCTCGCCTTCATCGTCGAAGTCCTGCTGGGAGGGCAGCCCGATCCACACCGGCTGCGTGGTGGTGCCGGCATGGAGGGTCTGAAGTTCCATCGGGGGATCGTGAAGATCGTTTTCCTGGTCCGGTCCGGACAGGAGTTCATCGTGCGCCGCAAGGAAGGCAGTCGCCTGGTCCTGCAGCGGGTCTTTGGCCCGTTCGTTGTAACGGTCCGCAGCGTCCGGATCGGCCGGATCGACGTACCAGTCGCTCGGTACACCTCGTGAACGGTACGTGGCCGTGGCCTGCCCAGCAACGACGGCCTGTTCATGGATACGCTCTGCTAGCCCCATTGGCGTTTCCTTTCTGGTTTTGCGGCCCTTGCCTGTCCCGTTGACACTCGGCTCGAGTACGGGATTCAGCGCTTTGGCCTTCGATACCTAATTACACGTGTGTAAGTATCCGGTAGTCAAGCCACGCCGGGGATAATAATCACTTTCCTACCTGAACGCCGGGCACGCCACGCGAGTAATTTTTTGGCATCAGCCCGCTGATTACGCGGATTAATCAGCGTACTGAGCACTTCCGGGGACATTTAGCTGAATTTTAGGCAAACTTCCCCGTGCACCGTGGCGCCGCAGAGCTAAACCCCCGCGACACAGGTGATGGAGATCACGCGGTTCGGCCGTGGCAAGATGAACCCATGAGCATCCCGGCAATCGAACTGATGACAGCCCTGCGTTCCGGCCAGTCGACCTCTCCGCGGCTGACTTGGTACGGGCCCGACTCCGAGCGGGTAGAGCTTTCCGGCCGGGTTTTGGACAACTGGGTCGCGAAGACAGGCAACCTGTTGCAGGACGAGCTCGACGCCGAGCCCGGGACGCGGTTGCGGCTGGACCTGCCGGCGCACTGGAAATCCGCCATCCTCGCCCTCGCGGCCTGGCAGCTCGGTATGGAGGTTGTGTTCGGCGACGCCGAGGCCGAACTGCTGGCCACCGCCGATCCCGGCCCCGGCGCAGCGCTCGGCGCCTTCGACGCCGTCCTGGCTGTGGCGCTCCCGGCGTTGGCCATGCGCTGGCCGGGTGAGCTGCCCAGCAGTGTGCTGGACTATGCCGCCGAGGTGCGCTCCCACGGCGACGTTTTGATGCCGCATGTGGCTCCGGAGGCCTCACGGCGGGCCGTGCGGTCAGTAACCGGGGCAGAGCATAGCCACGGCGGATTGCTGGACGGCTTCGCGGCGGCCCCGGCGGACGGCGTGCGGTTGCTGGTGCCGGCCGGCAACGGCTTGGAAGCAGCGTTGGCCCAGGCCTTGGGCGCCTGGCACCGTAACGGTTCGGTAGTGCTGGTGCACCCCGAGGTCACGGTAACGGAAAAGCTGCTCGCGGACGAGCGCGTCAACGGCGGCTGAGGGCTGACTTAGACCGGCGGGCCGGGGACTTCCCGGTCCTTGGCGGTGCTGCCCTGGACCAGGTGGCTCTCGAGGGCGGGGCCGGACTGGGTGTGCGGGTGCCGCTCGATGATCTCGTGGTCGTGGGAGAATTCCGGTTCTTCGTCGAGTTCCTTGTTAAAGACCAGGAACCGGTAGGCGAAAAAGCGCACCACTGTGGCAACCAGGATGCCAACAATGCCGGCGGCGAACAGCATGTTTTTGTCCGTCACGTTGAAGCTGTACTTGGCGAGGGCCGTGAACCCGGTGGAGATACCGATGCCAATGCCGTTGATCAGGATGAACATCGCGAGCTCCCGGAGGACGTTGTCCTGGCGGCGGTGGCGGAAAGTCCAGAAACGGTTCGCAATCCAGGAGAAGATCGTGGCGAGGGTGGCGCCGACAAAGCGGGCTTTGGCTTCGCTGTCGGTCATCGGCCCGTGCATCAGGTAGTAAGTGAGGCCGTTGTCAATAATGAACGCCACCCCGCCGACGGCACCGAACTTGGCGACTTCGCGCCAGAACAGCGAGGCAAGTCCGCGCAAGCGCTCGGTAAGTGTAGTAATCATGACCCTCCGTGGCCGTCGTGAACTCGTAGGCCATTGGGCCAACGGCCCATTTTAGCGCCGATTCCCGGCAACTCACCGCCTCCAGCGGTCCGGCCGCCGCAAACCGGCCAGCGTGGAATGGTACCGGCGGCCGGTTGCCGTGCCGGGCGCGTCCCCTGCCGAAGCTTGCTTAAATCCGGCCAATGGCAGCCCGGAACCCGCTCCGGGACTACCAAAAGCCGGGTTATTGCGAGCTTTTCGGTAGGCTGGGGCTTGTGACTTTTCCTGTGATCGGTGTAGTTGGCGGCGGCCAGCTCGCCCGTATGATGGCCCCCGCGGCCACCGCCCTGGGCTTCGAGCTCCGCGTCCTCGCCGAAGCTGAGGACGTTTCGGCAGTTTCGGCCGTGGCCCATGCCCCGGTCGGTGACTACACCGACTTGGACCATCTCCTTGAGTTCTCCCGCGGCCTTGACGTCCTGACCTTCGACCATGAGCACGTGCCCACCGAGCACCTGCGGGCCCTGCAGCGGGCCGGTGTCAACGTCCACCCCGGACCGGATGCGCTGGTCAATGCCCAGGACAAGCTTGTGATGCGGGCCGCTGTCGACCGCCTGGAGCTGCCCAATCCGCGCTGGGCCGCCGTCGACGGCGTCGCCGCCCTGATCGCGTTCGGTGCGGACAGCGGCTGGCCCGTTGTCCTGAAGACCCCGCGCGGCGGATACGACGGCAAGGGCGTGCGGATCGTGGCCTCCGCGGCCGACGCCGAGGAAACCGCGGACTGGTTCGAGGCAATGTCGCCGCTGCTCGCCGAGGCCAAAGTGGAATTCAGCCGGGAACTCTCGGCCCTTGTAGCCAGGACACCCGACGGCGAGTCGCGGGCCTGGCCCGTGGTGCATACCGTCCAGGTCGACGGTGTCTGCGACGAAGTCATCGCCCCGGCGCTGGACATCCCGCTGGACGTCGCTGCCGCGGCGGAGAATGCCGCCTTGCGGATCGCCAATGAGCTCGGCGTCACGGGGGTGATGGCGGTGGAACTGTTCGAAACCCCGGGCGAGGGTGCCGGCTTTCTGATCAACGAACTGGCGATGCGTCCGCACAACACCGGTCACTGGACCCAGGACGGTTCGGTGACAAGCCAGTTCGAACAGCATCTGCGGGCAATCCTCAATCTGCCGCTGGGCGCCACGGACCTGCTGGGTCCAGTTGTGGTGATGAAGAATTTCCTGGGCGGCGAGAACGAGGATCTGTTCTCCGCCTACCCGGCAGCCCTGGCCAGCGAACCGGCAGCAAAGGTCCACTGCTACGGCAAGTCCGTGCGGCCAGGGCGCAAGATCGGCCACGTTAACCTCATCGGCGGTTCCGTGGCCGAGGTCGATTCGGTGCGCGACCGCGCCGCCACGGTCGCAAACATCATCCGCAACGGCGGGTCCCAGTCCCGCACCGCCGCCGGTGCCCACGAGGAGAACGCATGAGCGTCAGCAACACCGTCCCGTCCACGGACCGGTCCCCCGCAGCCGCGGACACCGAGCCGGCGACCCCGATCGTTGGGCTCGTGATGGGTTCGGACTCCGACTGGCCCGTGATGGAAGCAGCTGCCGAGGCCCTTGCCGAGTTCGGGATCCCTTTTGAGGCCGACGTCGTCTCCGCGCACCGAATGCCGCTTGAGATGATCCGTTACGGCCAGACGGCCCATGAGCGCGGCCTGCGTGTGATCATCGCCGGCGCCGGCGGCGCGGCCCACCTGCCCGGCATGCTCGCCGCCGTCACTCCCCTGCCGGTCATCGGCGTCCCGGTCCCGCTCAAAACCCTCGACGGGATGGACTCCCTACTCTCCATCGTCCAGATGCCCGCCGGGGTACCGGTCGCGACAGTATCCATCGGCGGGGCCCGCAACGCCGGGCTCCTGGCCGTGCGCATCCTGGCCTCGGGCGCGGACCCGCTGGCCGTAAGACTCCGGGCGGAACTGCTCGACTTCGCCCGGGAGCTCAACGACGTCGCCACCCGGAAGGGCGCGAACCTGCGGCACAAGGTGGGCGACGTGTTCGCAGCCGCAAACGTTGTCACCCGGGGCAGCCGTTAAGGATCACCAGATGACCAACAGTTACGCCCCTTCCCGTCAGCCGGCGCCACGGAACCCGAGAGCTTCCGGGTCCCTCACGGATCCCGTTCGCTACCCCTCGGGAGCGGCTGCCCCGGTCCGGATCAAACGTGCTTTTTTGCTGGTCCTGATGACGCTGCTGGTGCCCGGCAGCGCCCAGACGGTCGCCGGCGACCGGCGGCTGGGACGGATCGCCCTCCGTGTCACCCTGACCGTCTGGGCGCTGGCGGTTGTTGCCGCGGTACTCCTCGCGGTGTCCCGGTCCACGCTTATCAATCTGCTCACCAACCGCTTTACCTCGCTGCTGCTGATCATCGGGCTCGTGGCGCTGGCCCTCGGCTGGGCAGCCCTGTTTATCAACACCCTGCGACTGATCCGCCTCGTGCTGCTGCCGCCGGGAGTTCGTCCCGCCGTCGTTATTTCCCTGGTGGTCGCGATGGTCCTCAGCAGTGGCTCGCTGGGCTACGCCGCCTACCTGCTCAACGTCAGCCGCGACGCCATCGGCAACATTTTCTCCGCCGGGCCGACAATTGAGCCCTCAGAGGGCCGCTATAACTTCCTGATGATGGGCGGCGACGCCGGTGCGGACCGAACCGGCCGCCGGCCGGACAGCCTCTCCGTCATCAGCGTTGACGCCAAAACCGGCCAGACCGCCATCATCTCGGTGCCGCGCAACCTGCAGAACGCACAGTTCAGCAAGGATTCCCCGATGCGCGCAATTTACCCTGACGGCTACAACTGCGGCGATGAGTGCCTCATCAACGCCATCAATACCGAAGTCACCAACGAGCACAAGGACCTTTACCCCGGTGTGCAAGACCCCGGCGCGCAAGCCACGCTGGAGGCCGTCTCCGGGACCCTTGGCATAAAGGTCCAGGCCTACGTCCTGGTCGACATGGACGGCTTCGCCAAACTTGTGGATGCCATGGGCGGCATCCGGATCAAGGCCGGGGGCTGGGTCCCGATCAGCGGCGAGACCATTGATGAAGCCAACGGTATCCACGGTATGCCGCTGGGCTGGATCCCCGCCGGCGACAATACGCTCGACGGGTACCATGCCCTCTGGTACGGCCGCTCGCGCGAATTCGTGGACGACTACGCCCGGATCGCCCGCCAGCAATGCGTCCAGCAGGCCATGCTCAAGCAAATGGACCCCGCAACCCTGCTCACGAAGTTCGAAGACATCGCCAAGGCCGGGACCAAGGTGGTCGAATCCAACGTCTCGGCCAGCCAGCTTGGAAGTTTCGTTGACCTGGCCATCAAGGCGAAGGGCCAGGAAACGAAGCGGCTGACCATTGGACCGCCCGACTTCGACGCCTCGTTCTCGACGGTCCCGGACTTCGACCAGATCCACCAGAAGGTCGATGCCCTCCTTGGGCCCGCCCCCGCGGCCGCCGGTGACAGCCTCCGCCCGCAGGACGCCGTCCCCGGGCCGCTGTCCGCCGCCGGCGGATTGCCGCGCACACAGCCCGGCACCGAGCCCGGGCCGTCGTCGGACTTCACCCCGGTGACAACCACACCGGACGGCGAGCCGATCACCGAAGACATGCTGAACCAGTTCAAGCTCGACGGTGATGAGCAGTCCATCCGCAACCTGGTGGCCACCAACGGCCAGTGCGCTCCGCTCTAGCGCCGTCGATCAGTCTTATTCCGTAACAGGCTTCCACAACAGACAGGGACACCCGGCAGTGTACGAACTCGAAAATGTCCTCCGCCCCTATGCCTGGGGCTCCACCACAGCTATTTCCGGGCTCCTGGGCAGGCCGGCTTCAGGCGGTCCCGAAGCGGAGCTGTGGATCGGCGCGCACCCGGATTCGCCCTCAGTTGCGCTCAGTCCCGCCGGTGCGGGATCAACCGGCGCCCACGCCGCAGTGGCGGAGGACGGCGGCCGCCTGGGCTTGGATTCGCTGATCGCGTTGGACCCCGAGCACCATCTGGGCAGCGACAGTGTTGCCCAATTTGGCCCCCGGCTGCCGTTTCTGCTCAAGGTCCTGGCCGCCGACAGTCCGCTGTCCCTTCAGGTGCACCCGACCCTGGAGCAGGCGCGCGCAGGGTTCGCCCGCGAGGAGGCCGCCGGCGTCGGCCACAAGGCCACGGAACGCAACTACAAGGATGACAACCACAAGCCGGAGATGATCTTCGCGCTGACACCGTTCGAGGCGCTGTGCGGTTTCAAACCGGCCTCGGACGCCCGCGCCGTCTTCGATCTGCTGGTGGCGGACTTTGAGCTGGCCGGCCTCGATCTTCCGGAGCTTGTGCCGCTGCTGCTGCAGGATCTGGCGCAGCCGGACGAGCACACAGCCCTGCAGTCGGCCTTCGAGCGGCTGATCGCCGGCGGCGAGGCCGTAGCCGAGGCGACGGCCGTGATTGCGGCCGCCCTTATCTCCGGCGCCCCGACGGCGCCCTACCAGGCCGAGCTTTCCACAGTGGTGACCCTCAACGCCCGGTATCCGGGCGATCCCGGCGTACTGATTTCGCTGCTGCTCAACCGGATCTCGCTGGCACCGGGCGAGGCTGTCTACCTCCCGGCCGGCAACGTCCACGCCTATCTGCACGGGCTGGGCATCGAGGTCATGGCCGCCTCGGACAACGTGCTGCGTGGCGGGCTGACGCCGAAGTTCGTGGACGTCCCAGAACTGCTCCGGACCGTTTCCTTTGCGGCCGCCGGTGTGCCGAAGCTCAGCCCCGAGACCACCATGTTGGGCCAGGAGCTCTTCCGGCCGCCGTTTCGCGAATTCCAGCTGCAGCGCATTGTGCTGGAGTCCGGCGCTGGACCTGTTCCGGTGGCGCAGTCGGGCGCCGCAGTGATCATCGTGGTGGCCGGATCCGTGCTCCTGGACTCTCCCAAGGGCGAGTTGCGGCTGGAGCGCGGTGCCAGTGCTTTCCTGCCCGCCGCCGAGGCACCGGTCAACGCCCACGCAGTGTCCGGCGCCGCCGGGACCGCCATCGCATTCGCCGTCACTACCGCCCTGAAAGCCTGAATCCGTGGACCACTTCCTGCAGAGCCCGGCGTGGGCCGATTTCCAGCGCAGCCTGGGCCGGACAGTACACCAGCGCTCCGGTCCCGGCTGGAGTTTCCTGGCCATCGAGGAAAGCAACCCGGCCGGAAAACTCCTCTACGCACCCTACGGCCCGGTCGCCGCCTCGCTGGCTGCTTTCGACGCCGCCGTCGCTGTGCTGACGGACCTGGCCCGCGGCTGCGGCGCGGTGTTTGTCCGGATCGAACCGGTCGATGCCGGTTTCACGGCCGCTGACGCCGATGCCGTGCTGCGCACGCGCGGCCTCCGTCCCGCCCCGGCCAACCAGCAGCCGGAACTCAGCTGGGTCGTGGATGTGGACCGCGACTTTAAAGACGTCCTCGCGGAGATGAAGCCGGCAAACCGCAACCTGTACCGGAACATCCACAAGAAGGGCGTAACGTTCCGCTCCAGCCAGGACGCTGGTGAGATCTCCGTGCTGCTGGGATTCCTGCATCTGACGGCGGCACGAAACGGTTTTAAGCCCCAAAGCGACGACTACCTCACTGCGGTGGCCAGCTCACTGATGCCGGCCGGTGCTGCGACGCTCTTCATTGCCGAACTCGAGGGCGAGCCCATTGCTGCATCCCTGGCCTACGATTCCTCGGACACCCGCGTCTATGCCCACGCCGCACTGGACGACGCGCACCGGAAGCTGAGCGCCGGCATTCCGCTGCTGGTCACACTGATGGCTGATGCCAAAGACAGGGGCCTGAAGTTCGTGGACCTGTGGGGCGTGGCACCGGCAGACCAGCCGGAGCACAAGTGGGCCGGGTTCACGGCCTTCAAGAAGTCCTTCGGCGGCCGTGAAGTCGCCTACCCCGGAACCTGGGATTTGCCGGTGCGGCCCCTGCGCTACGGCGGATACCAACTGGCCAGAAAGGTCGCGCAGGCCGCACGCCGCGTACTCGCGGCGGCGCGAAAGGTGCCTGTCCGGCTGCGCAGCGCGCTCCGCCGCTAGGTCTCCGCACCGCGGACCGGCTCACCCCCCTGCTGGACATGCCCCGCGTCAGGCTTGGCGAGTGGACACAACACCACTATGTCCACGCCCTGGCGTGACCAGCGGACATGTCCGTCGGTGGGGGCACGTCCCGGCCGCAAGACCGGACATGTCCGTCGGGAGGCGTCCCTAGTTGCCGGCTTCGGCAGCTTTCTTCTGCGCTTCGTAGGCACTGGCCACCATGTCCTCGACGGAGTGCCGCATCTTCCAGTCGAGGTCGCGTGCGGCCAGGGTGCCGTCCGCCACGATCCGGTCCGGGTCTCCTGTCCGGCGGGGTCCGATCTCCGGCTCGAAGTCGATGCCGGTCACCGCGGCCATCGCCGTCATAATCTGCCGCACCGAGAGCCCGTCGCCGGACCCGAGGTTGTAGACGCGTTCCAGCGGCCCACCGGCGGCGAGGGCCTGGGCGGCCGCGACGTGCGAGGTCGCCAGGTCGGCGACATGAACGTAGTCGCGCACGCAGGTGCCATCGGCTGTGTTGTAGTCGATGCCGTTGATTCTTGGTGTTTTTCCTGCGGTTAAGGCGCGGAGCACTATCGGGAAGAGGTTGTGCGGGCTCGTGTCGTAGAGCTCGGGCGAGCCGGATCCGACGACGTTGAAGTAACGCAGCGAGGTGTGTTTGAGGCCCCTGGCCCTGCCCTGGTCACGGATCAGCCATTCGCCGATCAGCTTGCTTTCCCCATAGGGCGATTCCGGCTGCGTCGGAGTCTCTTCCGTAACAATGTCGCCGGCGGGGGTGCCGTAGGTCGCGGCGGAGGAGGAGAAGACCAGATTCTTCACCCCGGCTCGTTCCATCCCAGTCAGCAGCACCGCCGTGCCGGTGACGTTTTGCTCGTAGGTCAGCAGCGGTTCCTGCACCGAAACGCCAGCGTATTTGAAGCCGGCAAGATGGATCACGCCGGTTACCGAATGTTCCGCCAGGGTTCCGGTGACGAGGTCCAAGTCGAGAATACTGCCGTGCACAAAGGGCACGTCCGCCGGAACAAACTCGCGGTGCCCGCTCGAGAGCGAATCAATCACCACCGCCTGGATGCCGGCCCCGCGCAAAGCGGAGACCACATGCGAACCGATATATCCTGCGCCACCTGTTACGAGCCATGTCATGGTCCCACCCTACCTAACGACGACGGCCAGCGGCCGGCCGGAAACGCCGGATCCCGGGGCGCGGTCCGCGCCCCGGGATCCGGGTGTTCTGGCCGATCCGGCAGGCGCTAGTTCCTGCGCGCGTAGCCTTCCCACTTGCTGGCTTGGTGCTCGCCATCAACGAAGCGGATGGTCCCGGACTTGGACCGCATCACGATGGACTGGGTAAGAACCTTGTCCTTGGAGTAACGCACGCCCCTGAGCAGGTCACCGTCGGTGATGCCGGTCGCGGCGAAGTAGCAGTTGTCGCTGGAGACGAGGTCGTTGGTCGACAACACCCGGTCCAAGTCGTGTCCGGCGTCGATCGCCTTCTGCTTTTCGTCATCGCTGGTGGGCCACAGCCGGCCCTGGATCACGCCGCCGAGGGACTTGATCGCGCAGGCCGTGACGATTCCTTCCGGCGTTCCGCCGATGCCCATCAGCGCGTCAACCCCGGTGCCGGAGCGGGCCGCGGCGATGGCTCCGGCGACGTCGCCGTCCATGATGAACTTGGTCCGCGCGCCGGCTTCGCGGATTTCCTCCACAAGCGGGCGGTGCCGGTCCCGGTCGAGGATCATCACGTTGAGCTGGTTGACTTTGACGCCTTTGGCTTTGGCGATGAGGTGCAGGTTTTGTTTGACCGGCAGGCGCAGGTCAACCATGTCGGCCGCTTCCGGGCCGGTGACGAGCTTCTCCATGTAGAACACCGCGGAGGGATCGAACATCGAACCGCGCTCGGCCACGGCAAGGACGGCCAGGGCGTTATTGATGCCCAGGGCGGTCAGCCGGGTTCCGTCGATCGGGTCAACGGCGACGTCGCACTCGGGGCCGGTGCCGTCACCGACGTGCTCGCCGTTGAAGAGCATCGGGGCTTCGTCTTTTTCACCTTCGCCGATCACCACAACACCGTTGAAGTGGACGGTCTGGAGGAAGGAACGCATAGCGTCGACGGCGGCGCCGTCGGCCTTGTTCTTGTCCCCAAAACCCACCCAGTGGCCACCGGCGATGGCGGCTGCTTCGGTGACGCGGACCAGTTCCAAAGCAAGGTTGCGGTCCGGCTCGTCGATACCGACGGCGAGCGACGGGGAGAGCGTGGAGTACTTCTGGGTCATTGGCGCTGGTGTCACGTGAACCTCTTCTTCGAGTGGCGATCATTGAAGCCGCACGGACAGGATCGATCCGCGGCGGTGATTCGTATCATGGTGATCTCGTCTGCTACTGATCATAGTCGCGGTGGAAAGCTGCGTCGTGGAATGACCAATCCGTGAACGTTATGCCCCGCGGCCGGCCCCGCCCGGCCGAATGTGAGATCGGCCCGGAATGGGCGACTATAGAGGGGTGAGCGAATTGCAGGAAACACCCCCAGCAGCCCGGGCCGGCAACGCCGGCAGCGCCGGCCCGAATGTGCCCGGCGCGCCGGACCAACCGCCCGTTAAGCCAGTCCTGAGCGCCGGAGCGGCCAAGCGGGCGAACGCCTCGGTGCTCGGCATGATCATTGCGCTGGTCCTGAGCATTGCGGCATTCCTGCCGATCGTCCTGATGAACCCGTCGCCCAAGACCGACGGCTACCGGCCCAACATCGATGTCAGCGCCGTGGCGCGCAACGCGGCCGGTGTGGCAGGATTCACACCCGCGGCCCCGGAAACCGGCGACACATTCCGCGCAAATTACGCCCGCTGGGAATCGGGCGCGGGCAGCGGCGTCCCGACGTGGGAAGTGGGCTACCTCACCCCCAAGGAGTCCTTCATTGCCCTGGTGCAGGCCCGGCAGTCCAATCCCACGTGGCTGCTGCAGCAGGTGAAGAGCGCGCCCGTGACCGGCACCCGCAGCGCCGGCGGACGCGATTGGGAACTCCGTGACACGGGCAAGGGTGAGAAGAGCATGGTGCTTGCCGACGCCGGCGGCACCACGGTTATCCTGACCGGATCCGCGCAGCTGGACGAATTCACGCTGCTCGCTGCCGCCGTGGTGAAGTCACTCGAGGGCACTTCCGGTGCGGCCGGCGGCGCGTCACCAGGGAGCTCCGCGGACGCAACAGGTTCGCCGTCGCCCGCCCCTTCGCCGTAAGGTAGGGCCGTGGCCACCTATCTCACCCCTTCCCTTGCCTGGCGCCGCCTGCGCGAAGGCAACGATCGCTTTGTTGCCGGCGAATCGTCCCATCCCAACCAGGACGCGTCCCGCCGTTCCTCGCTGGTGGAGAACCAGCACCCATTTGCGGTGATCTTCGGCTGCTCGGATTCCCGGCTGGCCGCTGAGATTATCTTCGACCTCGGCCTTGGCGATGCATTCGTGGTCCGCACCGCGGGCCACGTGATCGACGACGCCGTCCTCGGCTCGCTCGAGTACAGCGTCAGCGTCCTCTCGGTGCCGCTGATCGTCGTCCTCGGGCATGACAGCTGCGGCGCGGTCACGGCCACCAAGAACGCCATGGAGACCGGGCAGATGCCCGTCGGCTTTATGCGCAGCCTGGTCGAACGCATCACGCCGTCGGTGCTGACCTCGCTGCGCAACAACCAGAACGACATCAACGACATGGTGGTTGAAAACGTCAAACAGACATCACAGCGGCTCGTGGACAGCTCACGGGTGATATCCGATGCTGTCGGGGGTGGCCGGGCCGCCGTGATCGGCCTCGCCTACAGCCTGTCCGACGGCAGGGCGGACCTCGTCTTCGAAATCGGCGAGCTCTAGTTTCCTGCCACTGCAGGCAGCATGCTCTTCACGGTTTTCGATGGGACGCCTCCGCCCAATAAGCTAGCCCCATGACTTCCACAGAAGAATTGAACACCGAAGAGTTCCGCATCGAACACGACACCATGGGCGAAGTCCGCGTCCCGGTGAACGCCTTGTATCGCGCCCAGACGCAACGAGCCGTGGAAAACTTCCCGATCTCGGGCAAGACCCTTGAGCGCGCCCACATCGAGGCCCTCGCCCGGGTCAAAAAGGCGGCAGCACAGGCCAACGCAGAACTGGGAGTGCTCGACGGCGAGCTCGCCCAGGCGATCGCTGATGCTGCTGACGAGGTGGCCGCCGGCAAGTACGACGGCGATTTTCCGATCGACGTGTTCCAGACCGGGTCGGGGACCTCGTCGAACATGAACACCAACGAGGTCCTTGCCGAACTGGCCACCCGTGCGCTTAAGGCCGCCGGCAGCGACAAGGTGGTCCACCCCAATGACCACGTCAATGCTTCGCAGTCTTCCAACGATGTTTTCCCCACCTCGGTCCATGTGGCCGCCACCTCTGCCCTGATCAACGACCTGATCCCGGCCCTCGGCTACCTTGCGGAATCCCTGGAGCGCAAGTCCGTTGAGTTCAAGGACGTTGTAAAATCCGGCCGCACGCACCTGATGGACGCCACCCCGGTGACGCTGGGCCAGGAGTTTGGCGGCTACGCCGCGCAGGTCCGCTACGGCGTCGAGCGGGTTAATGCCGCGCTGCCCCGGGTCGCTGAAGTTCCGCTCGGCGGCACCGCCGTCGGTACCGGCATCAACACCCCGGCAGGTTTCCCGGAGCGGGTTATCGAGCTGCTTGCCGCTGATACCGGCCTGCCGCTGACGGAGGCACGCGACCACTTTGAGGCGCAGGCCAACCGTGACGGCCTGATCGAGGCATCCAGCCAGCTCCGCAACATCGCGATCTCCTTTATGAAGATCAACAATGACCTGCGCTGGATGGGTTCCGGTCCCAACACCGGCCTCGGCGAAATCTCGATCCCGGACCTGCAGCCGGGTTCCTCGATCATGCCCGGCAAGGTCAACCCGGTGATCTGCGAGGCCTCCATCATGGTCTGCGCCCAGATCATCGGCAACGACACTGCCATCGCCTGGTCCGGCACCAACGGCGCCTTCGAGCTCAATGTCGGCATCCCCGTGATGGCCGCCAACCTGCTTGAGTCCGTGCGGCTGCTGGCCAACACCAGCCGCGTGATGGCCGACAAGATGATCGACGGCATCACCGCCAACGTCGAGCGGGCCCGTTTCCTGGCCGAGGCGTCACCGTCGATCGTCACGCCGCTGAACAAGTTCATCGGTTACGAGAACGCCGCCAAGATCGCAAAGAAGGCAGTGGCCGAAGGCCTGACCATCCGCGAGACAGTAGTGGCTATGGGCTTCCTGGAACGCGGCGAACTGACCGAGGGGCAGCTGGACACCGCGCTGGACGTAATGTCCATGACCCGGCCGCCGCACAAAGCCTAGGCACCGCGGGCGGCGGCGCCCGCTCAGCGAACTAAACGTCCTTCGTCGGCCGGCACCTTTTCGCAAGGGTGCCGGCCGACGTCGTTCCTCCGGTTGGCCACCCCGGCGGCGGTGTGCTGCCCAAGGCCGGAGTGCGGCATCAATTTTTGCACTTTAAGAAATTGAGTGCAAATATGTACTTTGTGATTGATAGTGCAAAACATGAGTGCGGACTCCGCGAACGCAAACGGGCCGCAACGAGGGCGGCAATTACCGCCGTCGCGCGCACCATGACGGCCGAGCTGGGACTCAACGGCTACACGGTGGAGGAAGCCTGCGAACGCGCTGGCATCTCCCGCCGGACGTTCTTCAACTACTTCCCGACCAAGGAAGATGCCATCATCGGACACGTCGACGACGACTTCCCTGCCGACGTGGTGCGGCGCTTCGTCGAAGGCGGTGCAGGTTCGCCGGCCGGCGAAATCTCCCCGACCCTGCTCTCTGACCTCGTGCGCCTGGCCCTTGTGTTGTCCGAACAGATGACCGCCAGCGAGGAAGAAACCCGCCAGCTGATCGCCGTCGTCCAAAAGGAACCACAGCTGATGCTGCGGATTATTGGCGCCTCGGAACAACGCGAAGGCCAAATCGCGCGGATGCTTGCGGTCCGGGAGCAGGTTCCCCCGGACCACCCGGTGGTCCGGATGGCGGTTCTTCTTTTCGGCAGCATCACCCGCAAAACGAGTGCCGCCTACTTCTCGGCGGACAACACCCGCCCGTACCGGGAGATGCTGCTCGACAACGTCGCGGCAGCCCGCACCTTTTTCTCGCAGTCCCTGGATATTGACCCCGCCCCCTCCACCGAAGGACCCCAATGAGTTCTGCCGTCACCACCCCGGCAGCGCCCACGCCGCTGCTCCTGACCCAGAAACGGATCTGGATCATATTTTCCGCGCTGATCGCGGGCATGCTGCTCTCAAGCCTGGACCAGACGATTGTCTCCACCGCCATGCCCACCATCGTTGGGAAACTCGGCGGCGTGGAGCACCAAGCCTGGATCACCACGGCCTATCTGCTGGCGACCACGATTGTTATGCCGATCTACGGCAAGTTCGGCGACATCCTGGGCCGGCGCAACCTTTTCCTGGTTGCCATCGCCCTTTTTACGCTGGCTTCGGTCGGCTGCGCTTTTGCCACTGACTTCTGGGGCTTCGTGATCTTCCGCGCCATCCAGGGCCTGGGCGGCGGCGGTTTGATGATCCTCTCCCAGGCGATCATCGCCGACATTGTTCCGGCCAAGGACCGCGGAAAGTACATGGGCCCGCTCGGCGCCATCTTCGGCCTGTCCGCAGTGGCCGGTCCGCTGCTGGGCGGCTATTTCGTGGACCACCTGACCTGGGAATGGGCCTTCTACATCAACATCCCGATCGGTATCGCGGCTTTTACCATCGCGTGGTTCACACTGACCCTGCCGAACAAGAAGGCCGAAAAGCGGATCGACATTCTGGGCGTACTCCTGCTGTCCGCGGCCACCACTTGCCTGATCTTCTTCACCGATTTCGGCGGCAAAAAAGATGAAGGCTGGGATTCCCCGCTGACCTGGGCCTTTGGTGCCGGCACCGTGCTGGCAGCCGTGGCATTTGTCCTCGTGGAGCGCAAGGCCGAGGACCCCATCATCCCGCTGAGCCTGTTCAAAAACCGGATCTTCGTGAACTCCACGGCGATCGGTTTTACCCTTGGCCTGGGCATGTTTGCCGCGATCGCGTTTGTCCCCACGTTCCTGCAGATGTCCTCCGGCACCTCCGCCGCGGAATCCGGGCTGCTGATGCTTCCGATGATGGTGGGGCTGATGGGCATGGCCATCTTCTCCGGCATCAGGATCTCCAAGACCGGCAAGTACAAGATGTTCCCGATCCTCGGCGCTGTCCTGACCATTGCCGCAATGCTGTGGCTGACCACGCTCACGGCGGCGACCCCCATCTGGATCATCTGCGTCCAGCTGTTCATCTTCGGTGCGGGCCTGGGCTCCATCATGCAGGTGATAGTGCTGGTGGTGCAGAACTCCGTGCCCGCTGAACAGATCGGCACGGCAACCAGCACCAACAATTACTTCCGCGAAGTGGGAGCCTCGCTGGGTGTGGCCGTCTTCGGTTCCATCTTCACAGCCCGGCTCTCGGAGTCACTGGCCCGGGCATTCACCGGGGCAGGCGCCTCGGCCGAAGAGGCCTCACAGTCCACCCGGACCCTCGATCCGCAGGCCCTGAGCCAGCTCCCGGCCCAGCTCAAGGACGCCATCGTCAACGCCTACGCCGATTCGCTGGCCCCGGTGTTTTGGTACCTGCTGCCGTTCCTCGCGATCGCCCTGGCGCTGGCGCTGACGCTGCGGCAGATCCCGCTCGCTGACACCGCCGGCATGGTAGCCCGGGGCGAAGCAGTGGGCGGCGAGGAAGCAGACCGTTTGGAGGCCGAACGCCGGGCCGGGACCAAAGCCGTTGCGGGTCAAACTGATGCGGCACCGGCAGCGGAACTGCACAGCCTGGACCGCTAGACGCCGGAGCTTAGCTTGCCGGGACGCCGTACCCCTTTGGGTTGCGGCGTCCCTGCGTGCGTGCCGGGCCGGCGGCTGTCAGCGCCGGAAGTGCGCGTCCCCGGCCGCTGGTGCGGCACGTTTGATGCTCTCCAGATGCCCGGGCGGCAACTCGGGAAAATCCTCCGGCCGGAACCAGTCCACGGCGAGGGACTCGTCGTCGTTGACACGCGCATCCCCGGAAATGTAGCGGCACCGGAACACCAGGGTCAGGAAGTGGCAGACGTCGCCGTTCGGATAGGTGGTGGGCCCGACGGAGTCCACCGAGACAAGCCGTTCAGCCGCGGCCACGACGCCGGTCTCCTCCAGGATTTCCCGCAGTATGCCCGCGGCAGCCTCTTCCCCGGGCTCCAGAATCCCGGTGATCAGTCCCCATTTGCCGTTGTCCGCCCGCTGGCCGAGGAGGACCCTGCCGTCGTCGTCGAACACAACGGCCCGGGCTCCGGGAATCCAGAGGCTCTCATGGCCGATCCTGCCGCGAAGCTTGAGAATGAAGTCGGGGGTAGCCATACCCCCAGCCTAGCCAGCGGACGCTGTAGTCCCCGCCTTAGCCGGCAGGCAGGAGCAGCATGGCCGCCGCGGTGCCGGCCAGCATAAACGGTCCGAAGGGAATGCTCGATTTGACCGTCCCGCGCCGCGAAACGATCAGCGCCAGGCTCCATAGTCCGCCGAGCAGGAACGCAGCGAAGGTCCCGGCAAAAACGTGCTGCCAGCCGAGGAACCCCAGATACATTCCGAGTACCCCGGCGAGCTTAACGTCGCCAAATCCCATCCCCGGCGGATACACGGCCCGGAGCAGGAAGTAGAAAACCCACAGCGCCGCTCCCCCGGCCACCACACGCAGTCCGGGCAGCCCGAAGAGTCCGGCACCGCCGTCCGGCACCGCCGCCAGCGCGGGGGCGCCCGCCGCCGCATGGGCGGCCACCGAACCCAGCAGCAGCGCAGCGGCGACCGCGTAGGCCGGAAACACGATCCGGTCCGGTAGCAGATGGTGCCTGACGTCGATGACGGCGAGCCGGACGGCTGTCACCGCCAGGAAGAGGCACGCCAGCAGCATCAGCCAGAAGGCCAGCGGCGCCACTTCCCCCAGCCCGCCGAGTCGTTGGATCATCCTCGGATGCTACGGGAAATTCCGCTGCCGTGGCCGGGCACGCGCGTAAACTGTGGATATGGCCGGATGGGAAAGTTCGTACGCGCGCGGGCCAAGCGGCCCCGGGGACCCCGGGGAGCAGGCTGCCGCGTTCCGTAACCTGTGCCGTTCCTCGCCATGGCGGTGGCAGTCCCTGCGCTTCGAGTACGTGGACCGTCCTCTCGCCGACGGTTCCGCCGCATCCCTTAACGGCAATCCCCAGGGCCTGGTGCGTGCGTGGCTGCGCCGCCCCGGAGCCCTGCGGCTGGAGTCCGCGGACGGGCTGGTCCTGCAAAGCACCACCGGGATCAATGATTCCCGTGACGTGTTCTACGTCAGCTCGACCAGGAAGACCTGGCTGCTGCCGCCCCACCTCGTTACCCCGGTCTACGATGACCGCGGCCTGGTCCGGCGCCGCCCCGAAGCCGCCTACGGCGAGCCAGGCTTCGGCAACGGCCGATTCGCCGCAGCCCTCGACCCGGTGGAACTGGCAGGCAACGCCCCGGTGCCGTTGGAGTTTCCCGCGGCCAACGCCGTGGAGCTTGGCACCATCAAGGACGTGATGCACGAGGGCCGCCCAGCACTGGAATGCACCGTAACCCCGAACCCCGGCTACCGTCCCGGCGACCCCGGGGCGCCGCTGTGCCGGCCAGGGCGCACCCTGGTAAGGATCGACGCCGGCACGGGCGTCTGTGTGGCGAGCCGCTGGCTGGAAGTTGGCGGGCCCGGCCACGAACCGGACGGGTATGGGCATTGGCTCCGGATCCTTGCCGTGGACGAGTACATGCTCGATGACCTGTTCCTCGCCGAGTCCATGAACCTGACGGATGTCCGCAGGCACATTAGTTGGGAAATCCCGGCCGGCTGACGGCGCGTATGACTGGCCGGGTGCGCGCGGCGCGGCTAGGCTTCCCGGATGACTGAACTCGCCCGCTTCTGGCCGCCCTTCGGCCTCACCCTGACCACACCCCGGCTGGTGTTGCGGCCGATCCGGGACGAGGAGATCCCCGCGGCTGCGCAGGCTGCCTTGACCGGCATCCACGAACCGGGCCGCAGCCCCTTCAGCAACCCGTGGGCGGAGGCTCCGGCCGAGGAGCTCGGCCGGAACATGGCCCAGTGGTACTGGCGGTGCCGCGGAAACATGTCCCCGCAGGAATGGACCCTGCTGCTGGGCATCTGGCTCGACGGCGAATTCATCGGCTGCCAGGACATCGAGGCCAAGGATTTCGCCACCCTTAAGACGGTGAGCACCGGTTCCTGGTTGAAGCAGGGCGCGCAGGGCAGGGGGCTTGGCAAGGAGATGCGGGCCGCGGTAGCCCTCTACGCCTTCGACTGGCTCGGCGCGGAGGTCGCGGAATCCGAAGCGGCCCTCTGGAACCAGCAGTCCCTCGGCGTCTCCCGTTCCCTCGGCTACGAACTCAACGGCGTTGCGCGCGCCGCCTGGGGAGGCCGGCGCCAGGAAACCCAGAAGGTCCGTCTCACCCCCGCCACGTTCAACCGCCCCGACTGGACGCTGCAGGTCCAAGGCCACGAACCCACGGCGAAGTACCTGGGGATCCAGAGCTAGCAGAAGCGTGGCAGCGGCGTCCCGCCGTCGCTTAGACACCTCCCGTCGCTCCGCTGCGGTCGCTGGGCGACCTTCGCTTCGCTTTGGTCGGCGATGCGCTCCTTAGCGGAACACCGCAGCCCAGCGACCGAAGCGGGCGGCAACCGTCGTGTCTAAGCGACGGCGAAGGTGCCGCGGCCCGGCGAACCCAGCCACGGCCCCCCGCACAGGCGAGCCAAAGACCGAGGACTTAGATCTCCGCCCCTTCGAGCAGTTCGGTCACCAACGCGGCGATCGGCGAGCGCTCCGAACGGGTGAGGGTGACGTGGCCGAAGAGCGGGTGTCCCTTGAGTGTCTCGACGACGGCGGCCACGCCGTCGTGCCGGCCGACCCGGAGGTTGTCGCGCTGGGCGACGTCGTGGGTGAGGACAATCTTGGAGTTCTGCCCGATCCGGCTCATCACTGTCAGCAGCACGTTCTTCTCGAGCGACTGGGCCTCATCCACGATCACAAACGCGTCATGCAGCGAACGCCCGCGGATGTGGGTCAACGGCATCACTTCGAGCATGCCGCGGTCCATCACTTCCTCCACGACTTCCTGGCTGACCAGTGCCCCGAGCGTGTCAAAGACGGCCTGCGCCCACGGGTTCATTTTCTCCGCTTCGGAACCGGGCAGGTAGCCAAGCTCCTGGCCGCCCACGGCGTAGAGCGGACGGAAGACAATCACCTTGCGGTGTTCCTGGCGCTCCAGGACCGCCTCAAGCCCCGCGCACAGGGCCAGCGCCGACTTCCCGGTGCCGGCCCGGCCGCCGAGGGACACAATACCGACCGCGGGGTCCATCAGCAGGTCGATCGCCAGCCGCTGTTCGGCTGACCGCCCGTGCAGCCCGAAGACGTCCCGGTCACCCCGCACCAGCCGGACCTGTTTGTCAGCCCCTACCCGGCCCAGGGCAGAGCCCCGCGGCGAGAGCAGCACCAGGCCGGTGTTGGTCGGCAGCTCCGCGGCTTCCGGGATGAAGACGGGCTCGTGGCCGTAGAGCGTCGAGACGTCCTGCTCGCTGGCATCAATTTCCGCGACGCCGGTCCAGCCGGAGTCCTTAACGAGTTCATTGCGGTACTCGTCGGCCTGCAGGCCCATGGCCGACGCTTTGACACGCATTGGGAGGTCTTTGGACACCACAGTGACGTCCCGGCCTTCGTTGGCAAGGTTCTTGGCGACGGCGAGGATCCGGCTGTCGTTGTCCCCGCCGCGGAAGCCGGCCGGGAGCACCTCGGATGAAATGTGGTTCAGCTCCACCATCAGCGTGCCGCCGTCGTGGCCGAGCGGGATGGGTCGGTCGAGTCCGCCGTGCTGGACCCGCAGGTCATCGAGGAGCCGGAGCGCCTTGCGGGCGAAATAGCCGAGCTCGGGATCGTGGCGCTTGCCTTCCAGTTCGGTGATGACGACTATCGGCAGAATCACTTCGTGTTCCGCGAAGCGCAGCAGGGCCCGCGGGTCAGAGAGCAGCACCGAGGTGTCGATCACGAAGCTCCGGGCCGGTTCCGGTTGTGCTGTTCCTTCCCCGGAAACAGCAAGACCGGCTCCAGCGGCGCTCTGCCCTGTACCGGTCTCTGCGGTGGCTCGCTTGGCGCGAGAGGTAGCTTTCTGTCCCTGGTCGCTCGCAACGTCGGGCAGTTGTTCAGAAATAGCCACATCGACTCCAGCCCCGGGGCGTATGCCCGGAATTGTTAGTGGTGAGGCGGCTCGGCCTTGAGGCCGGACACGGCCTCCCATACACCCGGTGCGAACTTCCGCTCCATGTACTGGCCTCCCCGATCAGCCGGCGGCTTGCCTGCTGATGGGATTAACGTACGTCCCGCGGGCGGCGTTTGGTTGTCCATTCCCCGGCGATTCCTGTTGCCATCGGGTGAACACGGGATGACGCGTCAGGAGCCGTAGCGCCGTTGCCTGCCGGCGTAGTCGCGCAGGGCCCGCAGGAAGTCCACTTTCCGGAAGGCCGGCCACAGGGCTTCGCAGAAATAGAACTCGCTGTAAGCACTTTGCCACATCAGGAACCCTGATAGCCGCTGCTCCCCGGAGGTCCGGATCACGAGGTCCGGATCGGGCTGGCCGCGGGTATAGAGGAAACGTGAGATGTCATCAACACTGAGTTCCTCGGAGAGTTTCCCGATGTCCGCACCGCGTCCGACGGCGTCGTGCAGCAGTTCCCGGACGGCATCGACGATTTCACGGCGTCCGCCGTAGCCGACGGCAACATTGACGTGCAGCTTCTCGCGCGCCGGGGTACGGGCCGTGAGCCGGTTGAGCCGGGCGGCGAGGTAATCGGGGAGCAATTCCGGTGCACCCATGGCGTGGACCGAAATCTCGGCGTCCCCGTCCAGCCTGTCCAGCGTGTTGGCAATGATCCCCATCAGCAGGTCCAGTTCTTCGCCGGAACGGCTCATGTTGTCAGTGGACAGCATGTACAGGGTGACCACCTTGACGCCCAGTTCCTGGCACCAGCCGAGGAACTCGTGGATCTTGTCGGCACCGGCCTGGTGTCCCTGGCTGGTTGGAGCGTTGAACTGCCGCGCCCAGCGGCGGTTGCCGTCCACCATGACGCCGATGTGCCGGGGGATGCGTTCCGGGTCCAGGGAGCGCTGTAACTTGCGCTCATAGAAGCCATAGAGGAACCCGGGCATTTCCATCCGGAGTTTCACCTGGCTTCCTTGAAGTACGACGTCAGTGCACAACCTAGGCTACCTGCCGCGGTGCCGGCCGTGGCGCATGAACGTGACGATTCTGCACCGGGCATCTTGTTACTCGAAGGTAACTTACTGCGCCGTAGTTTATTATTGCGGCATGGAAAGCAACAGTCCCGAGCCCCGGCCGGATGAGCCTGCGGAGCGCGGGACCGGCCCGATGGACGACGCTGCCGTGCGACTGGCCGAACTCCTGATGATCAAACCCAAGTGGCGCGGCTGGATCCACACCGTGACGGCTCCGCTGGCACTGGCAGCGGGCCTGGTCCTGGTGCTGCTGGCACCGACGCCGGACCTGAGGATTGCGTCCGCGGTCTACGCCTTCACCGGTGTCCTGTTGTTCGGCATCAGCGCCATCTACCACCGCGGGAACTGGTCAGCGGGCGTAAAGATCGTGTTGAAGCGGCTGGACCATACCAACATCATGCTGGTCATCGCCGGCAGCTACACGCCGCTCGCCTGGGCGCTCCTGGACCGGCCCAAAGCCGAAGTGCTGCTGTGGGTGATCTGGACCGGGGCCATCCTGGGCGTGCTGTTCCGCTTGCTGTGGACGGACGCGCCGCGGTGGCTGTACGTGCCGATCTACATTGCACTGGGCTGCGGCGCGCTGTTCTACCTGCCGGACTTTTTTACCGCCAATGTCGCCGCTGCCGTGCTGATTTGTGCCGGCGGTGCCCTCTACATCACCGGCGCCGTCTTCTACGCGATGAAAAAGCCGAACTTCAGCTATGAACACTTCGGTTTCCACGAGCTCTTCCACGCACTCACGGTTTTTGCTTTCGCTGCGCACTACATCGCCATTGCCATAGCCGTGCTGAGCTAGAGTCCGCATCCACGCCCCGCGGCACCGGGGAGGTGCGCAAGCTGTCTTCGACGACGGCGCCACCCTACGGTGCCGGACCGCGGCTGGGGAGTCGTCAGTGGTTTCCGGGTTCTGCCTTGCCGGTGGTCTCCGGGCTGTCCGCGGGCCGGCCGGATTCACGGGCTGCGGGGGTCTTCGCAGCTCCGTCGTTGGCGGCTGCTCCGGCGGCGGCCATGCGTTCCTCCTCCACCTGGGCGCGGTACCGGACCCGGCGGATCCGCCGGACCATGTCCACAATCAGGAGCGCTGTCAGCACCACGATAAAGGCCGTCAGGAGGAACCCGAGCAGGCCGGGCGTGACCTGATCCTGGGAGAGGCCCTCACGCAGTGACGGCGACGGGGCGGGAGCCGGGGAGGTTGCCAGGGCGATAAGCAAGGGATGCACGGTGAGGACCTTCTGTGGGGCTGGTTGGCGGTCCGGCGGGGCGGGACGCGGAGCTGCGTTGGAACGGCTTCCACGACGTCTTCTACACGTCATAGAAAAGCCCTTTAGCTCTATCTTAGCCCGGCGAAGAAGTCCTTTTCCGGCAGTTCCGAGCTAACCCGGGATTGGATCAGCGAGTAGTCCTCCCAGGGCCAGACCCGGCGCTGCATTGCCGGTGTGACGGCGAAGAAGAAGCCTTCCGGGTCAACCTGGGTGCGGTGGGCACGGAGCGCGTCGTCGCGGGCTTCGAAGAAATCCCCGCACTCGATCTGGGTGGTCGTCGGATGGGTGGGCGCCGGCGGGGTGTGGCCTTCCGCGTCGGCTTCGAGCCAGGCAGCGATGCGCTCGGCGTAGGGCGACTGGAGACCGGTTTCCTCCAGCGCCACATGCAGGGCATGGAAACGTTCGGGGCTGAACGCACGGTCGTAGTAGAGCTTGCTCGGCGCCCAGGCTGCGCCGGCCTCCGGGTAGCGGGCCGGGTCACCTGCGGCTTCGAAGGCCTCGACGGCAACACGGTGGGCCATAATGTGGTCCGGGTGCGGGTAGCCACCGTTCTCGTCGTAGCTCAGGATGACTTGGGGCTTGAAGCTGCGGACCAGCCGGACGAGGGGCGCTGCCGCCTGTTCCAGCGGCAGCGTCGCGAAAGAGCCAACCGGCAACGGCGGGAGCGGATCACCTTCGGGCAACCCGGAGTCGACGAAACCGAGCCAGCGCTGGCGGACTCCCAGTACCGCGGCGGCACGCGCCATCTCCAGGTTGCGGGCTCCGGCCATATCGCGTTTGGGGTGCGGCATGGCCGCCATGGCCGGATTCTGGATGTCACCGCGCGAGCCGTCCGTGCAGGTGGCCACCAGGACGTCAACGCCGGCTGCGGCGTACATGGCCATCGTGGCGGCACCCTTGCTGGATTCGTCGTCGGGATGCGCATGGACGGCCAACAGCCGGAGCGGCGCTGACGAGGTGGTGGACGCTGTCATCGTGGACGGCTCCTCTTTCATCTTCAGGGACAGGAATATTGGCGGGCACAACAAGCCGGATCGGCGCCACGGTGAACAGCGCGCCCGATCCACACTAAACTGAAGCAGTGACTTCCAAGGATCAGCCTGCCGCGCCCGCGCCGGTATCTCCCAGCCTAGCCAATCGTTACGGTGGTCAAAAGCCGGCGCTGAGCCGCAAGGCAAAACGCGCCATCCTCGTGCTGGCCCTCGCGGTCGGGCTGGCCTTTTTGGCATGGGTCGCGGCGTCCAACGCGACAGCGAGCGTCACCTCCAAGGACATCGGCTACAGCACCCCGGACGCCACGGTCGCGGAGGTCGATTTTCAGGTCACCAAGGAACCGGGCACGGCAGCGAAATGCGCTGTCAAAACGCTGGATGCCAAGTTCGCCGTCGTCGGCTGGAAGGTCGTGGACATTGCCCCCAATGCCGCCGACGCGGGAACCGACGGCGGGCGCACCACCTCCCACCGCGCCACTGTGCGCACCGAGTCCCAGGCCGTCTCCGGCCTCGTGGACACTTGCTGGATCCCTGACGCAAGCAAATAGCGCAACGTACGGACTCGGTTCGGGAACACGGTGTGATCCAGGCCGCAGCAATCTTTGGTTTATCCAAGGGATTGACTACAATGGATCAATACCTTTGCCCCGCTGAGCTGGTTACTGCGTCCTAAAAGTGGCCACCGTGGCGGGGTCTTTGCTTGTTTGACCATAAAGGAGAAGTCCGTGTCTACCACCAACAGCGCAACTGCAGCTTGGCTTACCCAGGAAGCTTTTGACCGCCTGAAGGCAGAGCTGGACCACCTCTCCGGCCCCGGCCGGGCGGAAATCGTCCAGAAGATTGAGGCCGCCCGCCAGGAAGGCGACCTCAAGGAAAACGGCGGCTACCACGCGGCCAAGGAGGAGCAGGGCAAGATCGAAGCCCGCATCCGCCAGCTGACCGCGTTGCTCCGGGACGCCCATGTGGGCGAATCCCCTGCCGATGACGGAATCGTCGAGCCCGGCATGATTGTTGTTGCCAAAATCGCCGGCGATGAGGAGTCGTTCCTGCTCGGCTCACGGGAGATCGCGGGTGACTCGGATCTTGACGTCTTCAGTGAGAAGTCCCCCCTGGGCGCTGCCATCGTCGGCCACAAGGAGGGCGACAAGCTCAGCTACACCGCCCCGAACGGCAAGGACATCACGGTGGAGATCATCTCCGCCAAGCCGTACGCCGGCTGACCTGCCATGAACTGCCAGCAGCAAACGACGCCGGCCCTCCCCCACGGGAGGGCCGGCGTCGTTCGTTGCCAGGTTGCCGCTAGTTCGCGCGGGTAGCGGCCCGGGGCGAACGCAAAAGCAGGGCTGCGAGTACTCCGCCGATTGCGCCGCCCAGGTGCGCCTGCCAGGAGATGAACGCCGTCACAGTGGGCAGTACACCGAACAGGATGCCGCCGTAGCTCAGGAAGAGCACCACCGAGAGCAGGATCTGCCACCAGTTGCGGTTGAAAAAGCCGCGCACCAGCAAAAACGCGAGGAGCCCGAAAACCAGGCCCGACGCCCCAACCGTGACGCGCAAGCCGCCGATCAGCCACACCGCCGCGCCCGAGGCCAGCCAGCTCAGCGCCAGTGTGGTAAAAAACACCCGCAGCCCTGAGAGCAACACCAGGAAACCGAAGATGATCAACGGAAGTGTGTTGGAGAACAGGTGCGCCAGGTTCGCGTGCAGCAGCGGGAACGTCAGGATGTCCAGGATCCCGTCGGGGCTGCGCGGCCGCAGGCCGAACACGCCATTGAGCGAATGCTGCAGCAGGGTGTTGATGATCTCGATGACGTAGAGCACCAGCACAAAGGAACCCACGACCAGCAATCCCGTGCGGGCACGCCCGGCTGTGGTGTCGCCGGCACGCGGCCTGCCGCTGGTGGAGTTAAGCACAGTGGTCCCCTAATGCACAACGATCGGTTGGAAGCCTTCGGCCCGCAGCGCCGCGAGGACTTTCTCGCCGTGCTCGTGGCCCTTTGTTTCCAGGTTCACCGTGATGGACACATCGCCCATACTGATCGAACCGCCCACCCGGGTGTGGTCCAGACCCGTCACGTTGGCGTCGTTCTCGGCGATGATCCGGGCGATCGTCGCCAGTGAGCCGGGACGGTCGTCAAGCATCATCCGGACGGTCATGTACCGGCCGGCGGCGGAGAGCCCGCGCTGGATGACCTTGAGCATCAGCATCGGATCGATGTTCCCGCCGGAGAGCACCACGGCCACGGTGCCGGGATTTTCGATCTTTCCTTCCATCAGGGCAGCAACCCCGACGGCCCCGGCCGGCTCCACCACCATTTTGGCCCGTTCGAGCAGGAAGATCAGCGCCCGGGCGAGGGCGTCCTCGCTGACGGTGACGACGTCGTCGACAAGTTCCCTGATGATGCTGAAGGGCAGCTGGCCCGGCCGGCCGACGGCGATGCCGTCGGCCATCGTGGACACGCGTTTGAGCGGGACTAGGGCGTCCGCGGCGAGCGACGGCGGGTAGGCGGCGGCGTTCTCGGCCTGGACGCCGATGATCCTGATCTCCCGGCCGAGTTCCTTGGCCCTGGCCTTTACGGCCACGGCCACCCCGGCGAGCAGCCCGCCGCCGCCGACGCCCATCAGGATGGTGTCGACCTGGGGCAGCTGTTCCAGGATTTCCAGCCCCACGGTGCCCTGCCCGGCGACGATGTCGACGTCGTCAAAGGGGTGGACGAAAACTGCGCCGGTCTCGTCCGCATAGCGTTTGGCTTCGGCGAGGGCCTCGTCAACATTATGGCCGTGCAGGACCACTTCGGCCCCGTGGCTGCGGGTCGCGGCGAGCTTGGGCAACGCGACGCCGAGCGGCATGTAGATGCGGGCATTGATGCCCAGGCTCTTGGCGGCAACGGCCACGCCCTGGGCGTGGTTGCCGGCCGAGGCCGCCACCACGCCGCGCTTCTTCTCCGCCGGGGAGAGTTTGGCCATCCGGACGTAGGCACCACGGACTTTAAAGGAACCGGCCCGCTGCAGGTTCTCACACTTGAGGAACACCTCGCCGCCGACCATCCCGCCCAGGGCGCGGGAGGATTCAACGGGCGTCCGCGTAATGATCCCGTCGAGCAGCTTCTGCGCCTCCAGGACATCGTCCAGCGTGACGGGCAGGCTCTCCAGGGTGTTCACGAACTAGTCTCCTTCTGTTGGCTCAGTACCGGCATCGTCGCCGCGACCGGCGGCTGCGCCCGGCAGCCGGGCGTCCCTCACGGTGGTATCGGCGCCGGCTGCAGGAACAGGGAAGCCCTGCTGGCCCGCGGTGGCCGACGCACTTTTATGTTCCCACGTTCTGCCCGCAATGTAGCGAATCGACGAGTTTGCTACGGCGAGGATGGGAACGGAGAACAGGGCTCCGGGAATCCCGGCGAGATAGGAGCCTGCGGCGACGGCGAGGATCACGGCCACCGGGTGCAGCGATACAGCCTTGCCCATAACCAGCGGCTGCAGGATGTGGCTCTCCAGTTGCTGGACCAGCAGGACGATGCCCAGCATAATCAAGGCGTTGACCCAGCCGTTGGCGACGAGGGCCAGCAGGACGGCAACGGCGCCGGTCACGAGGGCGCCGATAATCGGGATAAAGGAGCCCAGGAACACCAGCACGCCCAGCGGCAACGCCAGCGGCACACCGATAACTGCCGCACCCACACCGATCCCCACCGCGTCCACAAAGGCCACGAACATCTGGATCCGCGCGTAGCTCACCATCGAGGACCAGCCCACCCGCCCGGCACCGTCCGTCGCGGGGCGGGCCTGCCTGGGCAGCAGCCGGACAAGGAAGGCCCAGATGCGGTCCCCTTCCAGCAGGAAGAAGATGAGGATAAAAAGCGCCAGGACCATTCCGGCAGCGAAATGCCCGGCGGTGCTGCCGAAGGACAGAGCGCCGTTGAGGATGCTGCTGCTGTTGTTCTGCAAGGCGGCGGTGCCGTCCTGCAGGTACTGGTCGATCTGGGCCGCCGTCAGGTGCAGCGGGCCGTCCGCGAGCCAGACCTGGACTTTTTGGACTCCGGTCAGGGCCTGACTCCACAGTTCGGCGAAACCGGACGTGAGCTGCCGGCCGACGAGTGCCAGGGAACCGCCGATCACACCGATAAAGCCCAGGACGGTGAAGGCGACGGCGAGGCCGTTCGGGACGTGGCTTCTCCGGAGCAGGTCCTTGACCGGGGCCAGCAGCCCGGCGAGGAGGGCCGCAACCATCACCGGAATCACCAGAAAACTGATCCTGCCCAGCAGCCACACGAGGGCACCGGCCACAACAATGATGAGCAAGAGCCGCCAGGACCAGGACGCCGCGATCCGCACGCCGTACGGGATGTCCTCGTCGATTTCCCGGTCCGTGACGGACCGCAGCGGTGCGGCCGGGCCGTGTGTGGTCGGCCGGTTCGGCAAGGCGGCATCGTCAGCTGGCGTCATAGCCCAATGATTCACCAGCGCCGCCCGGATGGGAAACCCGGAGCCCGCTCAGCGCTTGAGGTCCGCGCTGATGCCCCACGTCATCGTGAACGGTTCCCCCGGGTCCAGCCAGCGGAGACCGTCGCCGCTGTTAAAGGCATTGGCCGGCCCGGTCATGGGTTCAAGGGCCACCGCTTTGGTCCGGCCGGGAAATTCGGTAGTGACAAAAACATGGACGTAGCCGCAGTTGGCCTCCTGCCAGAGGGTCACACTTTGGCCGTCCGGCGCGCTGAGCGTGTGGCGGGCGATGCCGCCGTCGAACTCCAGATCCGTGTAGGCAGCATCGATATCCAGTGCCGCGACGGGCCGTCCGGCACGCAGGTCAAAGTCCCCGCTGGCCGGTTCGGTGCTGCGCGGAATGAGCCGGCCGTCCGTCACGAGCCTGGTGCGGGCGCGGACCGTGAGCGTGAGCTCCTCGCTGGGCAGCTCCCCCAACCGGAGATAGGGGTGCGCGCCCAGGACAAAGGGGGCCGGTTCCTGCGAGTCGTTGACGAGGCTCTGCCGCACCACCAGGCCCAGGTCCCCGGCGAGTTCGTAGCGGACCCGGTGGCGGAGCAGGAATGGATAGCCGTGCTGGGGAAAGATCACTGCTTCGAGGGTGACCGAGAACTCCGATTCCTCCACCAGCATGTAAGCGGTGTTGCGCAGCAGCCCGTGGCTGGCGTTGTTGCGCGAGACCTCGGTGATGTCGAGCTGTTGTTTTTTGCCGTTGAGGTACCACAGCCCGTCTTCCACCCGGTTGGCCCAGGGCGCCAGGGTGATGCCGGTGGCACCGGGCGGAATCTCGGCCTCGCCGTAGCTCTCGGTCAACTGGGTGCCGCCGCGGCTGTAGACCCGAAGGCCGGCTGCCAGTTCGGTCACCACGGCCAGGGCGTCACCGCGCCGCAGCTCGTATTGCCTGCCGGAGGCATAACGCCGCGCCCTGCCGCCGCCTGCCGCGGATTCGTTGTGGGGAAGGAAGCTCGTCTGATCCATGCGCACCACCGTACAGACCGGCCCGGCAATCCGTATAGCGTGGACCCATGAGCCGCATCACGTTAGCCGCACAGCCATGACCCGGCCGCCGGGCACTGGCGAACTGGCGGCCCGGTTCCACAGCGCGTTCGGGGTGGCCCCCGACGGCGTCTGGCAGGCCCCGGGCCGGGTCAACCTGATCGGCGAGCACACCGATTACAACGAGGGGTTCGTGCTGCCGTTTGCGATCGACAAGGCAGCCCGGGTGGCCGTCCGGATCCGGCCCGATTCGACCCTCCGGCTGCTGTCCACGTTCGGCAACCAGGGAATGACGACGGCGGACGCCGGCGCCCTGGACCGCGGCACGGCCCGAGGCTGGACGAAGTATCCACTCGGTGTGCTCTGGGCACTGCAGCAGCGCGGGCTCCCGGTCCCGGGCCTGGACATCCTCCTGGCCTCGGACGTACCCCGGGGGGCCGGGCTGTCCTCGTCCCATGCCATTGAATGCGCCGTCATTACGGCGCTGAATGAACTTACTGCTGCCGGGCTGGGTGTGGACGAGATGGTGCTGGCCACCCGGCAAGCGGAGAACGACTTTGTCGGCGCGCCGACCGGCATCATGGACCAGACCGCCTCCTTGCGCGGCGCGGCCGGGCAGGCCGTGTTCCTGGACTGCCGGGACCGGAGCTTCCGGCTCGTGCCCTTCGATGCCGAAAGCGCCGGGCTGGTCACGCTTGTGATCGACACCAAGGTGTCGCATTCCCACTCCGCCGGCGGCTATGCCGCCCGGCGGGCCGCCTGCGAACTCGGCTCGGAGGTCCTCGGGGTACAGGCCCTTCGCGACGTCGAACTCGAGGACCTGGCGGAAGCTGCTGGACTTCTGGACGACAAGACGTTCCGTCGGGTGCGGCACGTTGTGACGGAAAACAACCGTGTGCTGCAGATCCTCGAGCTGCTCGGCAGCGCCGGGCCGGCCGCGATCGGGCCGGTGCTGGATGCGTCCCACGCCTCGATGCGCGACGACTTCGAGATCTCCTGCTCCGAGCTGGATCTCGCGGTGCACGCCGCCCGTTCGGCCGGCGCCCTCGGCGCCAGGATGACCGGTGGCGGCTTCGGCGGCTCAGCGATTGCGCTCACCCCGGTGGCGGCCCAACGGCAGGTCCGTGCCGCCGTCGAACAGGCCTTCGGCGCTGCCGGTTTTGCACCGCCGGACATCTTTACCGTGCGTCCCGCCGCAGGAGCCCTGCGCCTGGCCTGACCGGAGCGTAGGCTGGGCGCATGCCAGAAGCAGTCATTGTTTCCACTGCCAGAAGCCCCATCGGACGCGCTTTTAAAGGCTCGCTGAAAGATGAGCGGCCCGACGACATCGCTTCCGCCATGGTCGCCGCGGCACTGGCCCGGATTCCATCGTTCGACGCCGCTGATGCCACCGGCCAGGGCCTGGACGATCTCTATCTTGGCTGTGCTGAGCCCAGCGGCGAAGCGGGTTCCAATATGGCCAGGGTGGTCACCATCCTGGCCGGGCTGGACAACGTCCCGGCCGCCACAGTCAACCGGTTCTGCGCCTCCAGCCTGCAAACGCTCCGCATGGCCTTCCACGCCATCAAGGCCGGCGAAGGCCGGGCATTTGTGGCGGCGGGAGTCGAAGCGGTCTCACGGTACCGGGACTGGGCCGGCGCCGGCGAGACGGACGCAAGCACACATAACCCGCTCTTCGATGCGGCCCGCCAACGCACGGCTGCGCGGGCCGCATCGAATACACCGTGGACGGATCCGCGGCTGGGCGGGCGGATGCCGGACATCTACATCGCCATGGGCCAGACCGCCGAGAACGTCGCCACGACGTACGGCATCAGCCGGGCCGACCAGGACGACTGGGCCGTGCTGAGCCAAAACCGCACCGAGGCAGCCATCGCCGCCGGATTCTATGCCCGCGAAATCACCCCCTACACGCGCAGGGACGGCACCGTGATCGACCGGGACGACTCCCCCCGGGCTGCGGTGACCCTTGGCTCGGTCAGCGCACTGCAGCCGGTGTTCCGCGCTGGTGGCACCGTTACTGCCGGGAACGCCTGCCCGCTGAACGACGGGGCCGCCGCCCTCGTGGTCATGAGCGACCGTCGGGCCGCCGAACTCGGGCTGACGCCGCTGGCCCGGATTCTCTCCACCGGCGTCAGCGCCCTGTCCCCCGAGCTGATGGGACTGGGCCCGGTAGAGGCCAGCAGGCGGGCTCTGCAGCTCGCCGGGCTGGGCATCGGGGATATCGACCTCGTGGAACTCAACGAGGCCTTCGCCGTCCAGGTCCTCGCCAGCGCCAAGGAGCTTGGCATCGACCACAGCAAACTCAACGTCAACGGCGGCGCCATCGCGTTGGGGCATCCGTTTGGTATGACCGGCGCCCGAATGATCACCACCCTGTTGAACGGGCTCAGGGAGCGGGATGCCCAGCTGGGTCTGGCCACGCTCTGTGTTGGCGGCGGCCAGGGCATGGCCGTGGTGCTGGAGCGGCTCAGCTGATGCCCTCGGGCCCGGCGCACAAAAAGCGGCCCCGGCGCACAAAAGCGGGCCCCGCCAAGTGAACTGGCTGGGCCCGCTTTCTGAGCTCACGGCGGCCGGTGTGGCCTGACTCTGTTAGTCGTTGCCGCGCAGGATCGCCAGCAGCCGGATGATCTCCACGTACAGCCATACCAGCGTCACAGTGAGGCCGAAGGCGGCGGTCCAGGAGAAGCGCTGCGGGGCGCCGCTGCGGACGCCGGCTTCAATGCTGGTGAAGTCCATGATCAGCGAGAACGCGGCCAGACCGATCGCCAGCACGCCGATAAAAACACCGAGGGGAATGCCGAAGATCTCCACGCTGGTCCGGAGCCCAAACGGCTCCTGGACCGCGCCGGTCCACATCATCACCATGTTGATGAGCGCGAAGACGGCGTAGCCAATCAAGGCAATCATAAAAAAGCGCATGGCCTTCGGTGTGGCCCGAACCTTGCCGCTCCTGAAGAGCACCAGGGTCACAGCGAACACGGAGAGAGTGCCGATCACGGCTTGCAGTCCGACACCCGGGAACATCCCGTCGAGGATCCGCGTCAGGCCACCGAGGAACAACCCCTCGAGTCCCGCGTAGGCGAGGATCAGCGCCGGTGAGGGCTGCTTCTTGAAGGTGTTGACAAGGGCGAGGACAAAACCGCCCAGCGCACCGGCGATCATCAGCGTATAGGCCAAGCCCTCCGCCACCACGAGCGTGACTGCGGCGCCGGCGATCACGGCGCCAAGGCAGACAGCGGTCTTTATGATGACATCGTCATAGCTCATCCGGCCCGTGTCCGCGGGGCCGGCGGCGGGCCGGTTGTACATGTCCTGGAGCTGGTCCTGCGTCATCGCCTGGGGGGACGCGTTCCAGCCGGACCGGCCGTGGGCGCCCTGCCCGAACGCCTGCGGGGCAGGCGGTGCCTGGGTTGCTCCACGGAAGTTCTTTCCGTTGAAGACTGGGTTTCCGCCAAGTGCCATTGAAGCTGTCCTCCATATAAAGGGGTGTGGTGATCCGGTGGTGAACTGTTCGTGTCAGCTAAGTACACGCTACCAATTCCAACCGCTGACGGGCAGCGTTAGTTCCCGCCAGCGCTTGGCTGCAACCCGACTGTGACCTCCCTGCCGCCGGGCCGCGGGCCGCGGGCACCGTCGACCGACGACTGTTTAGGCATACTCCAGATCAACAAAAGTTTACTTTAGGCCGGGTAAACCACCCCGTCGCCGATGCTTCACGGTTGTTACCTGATCGCGACGTTCTGCCTGCTCCGGAGGGCATTCATTGCCCCGGACGGGCTGTAACATGGGCCAAATAGGGTGACGGATATCACAAGCTGGACATCTCGACCGCATCGCACCAGGTTTTACCTTCCGTCACCTTGACTGTTCGCATCGGTTGCAATGGCGCAACCCACACCACCCCATGTGGAGGTTTTCATTTTGAGAAGCACACCGAGAGGCCTGTCGCAAAGACGGCGCGGCAGATTGCTGAAAGCTGTGGGGGCCGTTTTTGCCGCCGTCGCCGCACTGCTGCTGATCGTCGCGCCGGCATCGCAGGCCACGAGCCCCGCACCGGCACCATCACCGTCGGCAACCACGTCTCAACCGACCGGGACGTTTACCAACAACATCAGCGGATTCCTGCGCGGCGACGACCGCACCCCGCTTGTCGGCGTAGAAATCAGTGCCACCGGCGACGGCTTCACCGGGTCGACGAAATCCGCGGAAAACGGTTCGTGGTCCATTGGTGTCCCGAAGCAGGGAACCTATGAGGTCAAACTCAACGAATCCACCCTCCCGGACGGCCGCAAGCTCGCAGCCGGCCAGGAGAACCCCCGCCAGGTCACCTTTAGCCAGACGTCGAACCTTTCGGTGATCTTCGCCTTCGGTGAAGGCATCGTCGTCCAACAGCAGGACTTTGGCAAGAACCTGGTCAACCGCCTGGTGGCGGGCCTGAGTTTCGGACTTCTGCTGGCCCTCGCATCGGTGGGTCTGTCGCTGATTTTCGGCACTACCGGGCTGACCAACTTCGCACACGGCGAAATGGTCACCCTCGGCGCCGTCCTGGTGTTCGCTTTCAACGCCATGAACCTCCCGTTCTGGCTGGCCGTTGTGCTCGCGCTGCTCGGCGGCGGCCTCTTTGGCTACTTCCAGGACGCTGGCCTGTGGAAGCCGCTGCGCCGCCGGGGCACCGGCCTGGTGCCCATGATGATCGTCAGCATCGGCCTCGCCCTGGCCGTGCGCTACGTCATCCAGTTCTTCTTCGGCGGCGCCACCCAGCAGCTGCCGTACGCACAGAGCACGGAGATCCAGATCGGGTTGATCTCCATTTCCCCCAACAACCTGTGGTCCCTTGTGATCAGCGCCGTGGTGATCGCGCTGCTCGGGATCATCCTGCTCAAGACCCGGCTCGGCAAAGCCACCCGCGCGGTCGCCGACAACCCGGCGCTGGCGGCGGCTTCGGGCATCGACGTCGACTCTGTGATCCGGATTGTCTGGGTCACCGGCGGCATGCTGGCCTCTCTCGGCGGCATCCTGTGGGCCTACTACCGGCCCGGCGTCACCTTCGATATGGGATCGCAGATCCTGCTGCTCATCTTCGCCGGCGTCACCCTGGGTGGCCTTGGCACGGTATGGGGCGCCCTGATCGGATCCATCATCGTCGGTATCTTTGTGGAGCTGACCACCGTGTTCGGCCTCGCCGCCGACCTCAAATACGTGGGAGCACTGTTCATTATGATTATTGTCCTTCTGTTCCGGCCCCAAGGCATCTTGGGCCGGCGCGAGCGCGTGGGTTAGGAGACAGCCATGGACTTCGGATTCATATTTTCCAGTGCTGCCGGTGAACTGTTCAGCCCGACGACGGCGGCATACGCCCTCGCAACCCTCGGCCTTGCGGTTCACTTTGGCTACTCAGGCCTGCTCAACTTCGGTCAAGCCGGCTTTATGGCGGTGGGCGCCTACGGTTTCGCCATCTCCACCCTGACCTTCGGCGCCCCGTTCTTCGTCGGGCTCCTCATCGCCGTGGTGTGTTCAGCCATCTTCGCCCTGCTCCTCGGTATCCCCACCCTCCGGCTGCGGGCCGACTACTTGGCCATCGTGACAATCGCGGCGGCGGAAATCGTCCGCTACATTGTCACAACCAACCAGCTGACCGCCGTCACCGGTTCGGCCAACGGCCTCGCCGCTTTCGAAGGCGACTTCTATGCCATGAACCCTTTCCCCGAAGGTTCCTACCTGGGGATGAACAACCGCGACTTCTTCATCCGGGTTGTCGCCTGGACCGTGGTGGCCCTTCTCTGCCTGGTGATCTGGCTGCTGATGCGCAGCCCCTGGGGCCGAGTCCTTAAGGGCATCCGCGAGGACGAAAATGCTGTCCGTTCGCTGGGCAAGAACGTGTACGCCTACAAGATGCAGGCTTTGATCATCGGCGGCGTCCTCGGCGCCCTCGCAGGCATGATCTTCACCCTCCCCCGCGGCGCAGTCCAGCCGGCGAACTACGGGACCGAACTGACGTTCTTCCTCTACACCTGCCTGCTGCTTGGCGGCCTGGGCACGGTGCTGGGGCCGGTGATTGGCGCCATGATCTTCTGGGTCGTCCTGTCCCTCACACAAGGCATCCTGTATGGCCTGATCGAATCCGGCGCCGTCACCTGGCTCAACACGGTCCAGGCCGGGCAGCTGCGGTACATCCTTGTGGGTGTCGCGCTGATGCTGTTGATGATCTTCAGGCCCCAGGGTGTCCTCGGCAACAAAAAGGAGCTGGCTTTCGCATGAGCACGCAGAGCGATACACCCCGTCCCGCGGATAACCCGGAAGAAATCGACTACATGACGGATTCGCGGCCGATCGCGGCCGGGGAGACTGCTCCGGGCTGCAAAAAGCGCGACCCGATCGTGGTGGCCGAAAACGTCACCCGCAGCTTCGGCGGCATCAACGCCGTCGACGTCGAGTACCTCGAGATCCCCCGGCACAAAATCACCGCACTCATCGGGCCCAACGGCGCCGGCAAGACCACGCTGTTTAACCTGCTGACCGGCTTCGACACACCCAACACGGGCAAGTGGCAGTTCGAAGGCAACAGTCTGGCCGGCGTCTCCTCCTACAAGGTGGCCCGGATGGGCATGGTCCGCACCTTCCAGCTGACCAAGGTGATGGGCAAGCTGACGGTGATGGAAAATATGCGTCTTGGTGCCTCCAACCAGTCCGGTGAACGACTTTCCAAGGCCCTGTTCAAAGGAATCTGGGGCGGCCAGGAAAAGCAGATTACCGCCGACGCCGACGTGCTGCTGCGGAAGTTCAAGCTGGACGCCAAAAAGGACGACTATGCCGCGTCACTTTCCGGCGGCCAGCGCAAGCTCCTGGAAATGGCCCGTTCGCTGATGGTCAGGCCCAAGCTCGTGATGCTTGACGAACCGATGGCCGGCGTCAACCCCGCGCTGACCCAGTCGCTCCTGGACCACATCAAGAACCTCAAGGCTGAGGGCATGACCGTGTTGTTTGTTGAACACGACATGCACATGGTCCGGCACATCGCCGACTGGGTGGTGGTGATGGCCGAGGGCCGGATCGTAGCCGAAGGTCCGCCTGCCGACGTAATGAAGAACCCCGCCGTGATCGACGCCTACCTGGGCGCCCACCACGACGTGGATCTCGGCGATTCGGAAGGCATCAAAGAGCTCGCGGCCGAACTGGGGGCCGACGAGGAGTCGATTGTGGGCACCGACAACGCCGGCATCATCTCCCTGGATATCGTCGGTTCCGAAACGGACGCGCCGGCGGACGGCAACGGTGCCGCGCACGGCAGGCGCAGCGCAGATGAGCCGAACAGCACAGAAAAGGACACCCAATGAGCGCCACCAGTGCGGCCCCCGCCGCTACGCCAGTCCACGACGAGGATTCGGTCGTCAAGGTCACCGACCTGGTGGCGGGCTACATCCCCGGCGTTAATATCCTCAATGGCTGCAGTATCGAGGCCCGCAAGGGCGAGCTCATCGGCATCATCGGCCCCAACGGAGCCGGCAAGTCCACACTCCTGAAGGCGATGTTCGGCCTGGTGAAGGTCCACTCCGGTTCCGTTGTGGTCCGCGGCCAGGACATCACCGGGCTTAAGGCCAACAAGCTCGTCAGCCGGGGCATCGGGTTTGTGCCGCAGAACAACAACGTGTTCGCGGCGCTGACCATCGAGGAGAACCTCCAGATGGGCATGTTCCAGCGGCCCAAGGACTTTGCCGAGCGCTTCGACTTCGTCACCGGCCTGTTCCCGGAACTTGGCAAGCGGCGGGCCCAGCGCGCGGGATCACTCTCCGGCGGTGAACGCCAGATGGTGGCGATGGGCCGGGCCCTGATGATGGACCCGGCAGTGCTGCTGCTTGACGAGCCCTCCGCCGGCCTTTCCCCGGTCAAACAGGACGAGACCTTCCTCCGGGTCCACGAAATCAACCGTGCGGGCGTCTCGGTCATTATGGTCGAACAGAACGCCCGGCGCTGCCTGCAGATCTGTGACCGCGGCTACGTCCTGGACCAGGGCAAGGACGCGTACACCGGCACCGGCCGGGAACTGATGAAGGACCCCAAGGTCATCCAGCTGTACCTGGGTACGCTCGCCGACACCGTCGAGTAGTTCTCCGCAACTCCGCAGCAACAGCAGGGGCCGTCACCAACCGGTGGCGGCCCTTCTGCGCGCCCGGCGCCGCCAGCTCCGCACTCACGGGACCGGCGGGATCCCCGGTCCCGGATGCGACCGCCGGGTACCGGGTGCGGCCGCCAGTCCCCGCGCAACGGCGGCGGCGCCACGCCGGCGCAACGGCTGCGGCCGCCGGGTCCCCGCCGGGGCAACGGGTGCGGCCGCCGGCGTCCCGGCGCAACGGCGGCAGCGGCGCCACGCCGGGCAGCATCGCCACGCCGGGCGGCATTGTTGGCAGCCTTCCTCCCGGGCATACAATAGGCCCCCGCCCATTGGGCGGGGGCCTTTTGCGGCTAGGGAAGGGCGAGCTTACAGCTTGCCGAATTCTTCCTTGACCGGCTTGTAGGTGTTGTCATCCTGGAACTCGTAGATGCCGATGTAGGCCTCTGTCGGGTCGCCGGCGTCGGAGAACGTTACGGGGCCGGACTGGCCGTCGTAGTCGATGTCCTTGCCGTTGCGCAGCAGGGTGACGCAGGAGGGGAAGTCGTTGCACTTTTCGCCGCCTTCAGACACGTCCTTCAGGTGCGCCGCGATGTCAGTTCCCTTGGTGCTCTTGGCTTCCTCTGCTGCCAGTGCGATCAGGTTCACGGCATCGTAGGACTCGCCTGAATAGCTGTAGTCCTTCAGCGCGGGATCGATGGCCAGCAGCTTCTTCTTGAAGTCGTCCTTGGCGAAGGTGCCCGGGATGGTGCCCTGGGCGCCCTTCAGGGTGCCTGCCTGGAAGTCCTTGCTGTAGTCGGACATGTTGCCGTCCACCATGAACATCTGGGTGGGCTTGACGCCCTTGCCCGTCATCAGCGGAACAATGCTCTTGGCCTGGTCAAAGGTGATCAGGGCGATGGCATCCGGCTTGGCCGCAAGCACCTTGTCCACCTGGCTGCTGAACTGCGAATCGCCTTCGTTGAAGAGTTCCTGGGCAACAACCTTGCCGCCGGCTGCCTCAAAAGCGGACTGTACGTTCTTGGCCAGGCCGGTCCCGTACGCGTCGTTCAGGACGATCATGCCAACGGTCTGGGCGCCACAGGTCGCCATGTAGTTGCCGAGGACCTTGCCCTGGAGAACGTCCGACGGGGCGGTGCGCCAGAACAGACCCTTGTCATCCCAGGCGGTGAAGTCCGGGGAGGTATTTGCCGGCGAGAACTGGATGACGCCTGCGCCGGTGATCTGGTTGATGACGGTCTTGGAGACACCCGAGGAAGCGGCACCAATGACTGCGCTGACACCCTGTCCGAGCAGGGCGCTGGTGGACTGCGTGGCGATATCGGTTTTGGTGTCACCGGAGTCGCGGTGGATGATTTCAACGGGCTTGCCCAGCACACCCCCGGCGTCATTGACTTCCTTGATACCAAGGTTGACGCCAGCGATTTCGGGCGGGCCGAGGAACGCCAGCGACCCCGTTGTCGGCAGGAGCGATCCAAGCTTAAGAGCGGTTTCGGTGGTGGTCGTGGAGGCCGGAACGGCCCCGCCGGCTGCGGCGGTCGACTTGGCGCCGGCAGTGGCGCTCGGTGCGGGGCACGCGATGCCTGCAGCGGCGTTGGCCGAAGCGGTTCCGGATCCGGACGACGACGGGGTGGACGAGCCACCACAAGCCGTAGCCAGAAGGGCAACGCCGATGCTAAGCGCGGTCAGCTTAGCGATGCGGGGTGCCGCCTGGGGGAGTGAAGTCATTTACAATCTCCTCGATCTAAAGGTGCGAACGGCCTTTGATGCGAAAGATCAGGTGTTCCTGATTTACCTTCAAGCTAGTGCACTTCCGGCCCGATCCAAAGTGACTACGGTCACATCCTTATAACACTCGTTGCATAGAGGAAATCTGGCCAGGAATCGGCAGGTGCCATAACGTGTGCCCCAGGTGGGACTCGAACCCACAACACGCGGATTTTAAGTCCGCTGCCTCTGCCAATTGGGCTACTGGGGCGCCCGGTCCATAATAGCCCGCCGGGCGCTGGTCTCAGCGATGCCAAACGCCTCGGCGTAGTGGAAGCTTCCGCTCACCCCGCCCGGCCAGAGTGCCAGCGGCAGCAACTGGAAGTGCGGACCCCAGGCTGCACAGGGTGGCTCAACCCCGAGGGATGTCGATGGCACAAAGCCAAAGCGCGAGTAGTATTCCGGGTCGCCGAGCAGCGCGATGCCCCGCTCCCCCGCAGCGTTGGCCCGGGCAATGGTCTCCTGCATCAGCGCGCTGCCAATGCCGTGGCGCTGCAGTCTCGGCAGCACACCGATCGGCCCCAGTCCCAGCAGGTCCAGTTCGCCTGCGCGCCCGCGGGTGCTGATCACGTGCCCCACGACGGCGCCGTCGAGCTCCGCAACGATGCTGAACTCCGGCAGGAATTCGGCACAGTCAAAGAGCGCACCCACCAAACGGACTTCCCCGGGCCCGCCGTCGGCCGGCAGGCCGCTGACCGGGGAGACGACGAAGGCGGCGGCGGTGAGGGCGAGGATGGCGGACCGGTCCGCGGGCCGCCCTGTGCGGAGCACCAGCTCCGGGGCAGGCGTGTGCTCGCCGTGCGCGGCGGCCAGTTCGTGCAGCGCCTCCAGCGCCCGGTCGGCATCTGCGACGGGGACCAGGATGTGGTCGTGATGGAAGCCGGCGAGGACATTGCAGCTGATTTTTGCGTCCGTGAGGGCGGTGCTGACGGCTGCCGTCAGGCCGATGGCGTCAAGCGAGGAATGTACCTGGAGGGTGATCCAGGCGCCGACGAAGTCGTAGGACAGTCCGAGGGTGTCAGCGTCCTTGCGCGGCAGGACAACGGTCATTCCTTCCGCCTCACGAACGGCGGCTTCGATCGTCCCTTCAAGCGGCCGTCCGTGCGGCCAGAGGGTGTAGACGAACTCGCCTCCGCGCAGTTCCGGGCGCATCGTGGCGAGCAGGGTGTGGAGGTCCGTTGCGGCTGTCATGGAGCCAGTCTAGGGGCCCACCCCGCCGGGGTTGGCCCGACGCCGGCCGGCCCGCACCCTTCCCAGGTGGACCTACGGGCGACCTTCCGGTTAACGACGGCGGCGGCCGCGCCCCGCAGGGGAACGGCCGCCGTCGACGGCAGGTGCTGGCTACTTGGCGTCAGCCGACACACTTTCCTTGCTGCTGGCCGGGCTGGCCTCTGCTGCCGGCTTCTCAGGGGCGGGAGCCGAGGCCGGCTTGGGTGCGGGCGTTGCCGCAGCGACGAATGCGCCGCGGGGGTTGTCCAAGTCGATCAGCTGGGTCGTGTCGCGGCCCATAAAGAAAGCCAGGATCCAACCGAAGATCACCCGGACCTTGCGCTCAACGGTGGGCATGGCGAATCCGTGGTAACCACGGTGTGCCAGCCAGGCAAGCGGTCCCTTGAGTCCGATCCGGCCCAGAAGGTTGATGTTTGCAACACCCTTCCATTCGCCGAAACCGGCGACGGCGCCCAGGTTTTTGTGTTTGTAGTCCGTGAGCGGCTTGTCCCAGCGGGAAGCCCACAGGTTCTTGGCCAGGCGCTTGGCCTGGCGCAGCGCGTGCTGTGCGTTCGGGACGCAGGTACCGTCCGGCAGGCCGCTGCCCGTAAGGTCCGGCACTGCCGCGACGTCGCCGGCGGCCCAGGCGTTCTCGATGATGCCTTCGTCCCCGGCGATGCGCAGGTCCGCGAGGACACGGACGCGGCCGCGGGGTTCGAGCGGGAAGTCGGTGGAGCGGACCATGGGGTTGGCCTGCACGCCGGCGGTCCAGACGAGGGTGTCGGCCTGGAATTCCTGGGCCGCCGTCTTGTCCGGAAGGTTGATCAGCTTCAGGGAACCCTCGGCGTTGTCCAGCGAGGTGTTAAGCAGGACTTCGATGCCGCGGCTGCGCAGGTGCTCAACCACCCAGTCCGCCTGGCTGGCGGTGACCTCAGGCATAATGCGTCCCATGGCCTCGACCAGGACGAAGCGGACTTCCTCCTGGCTGATGCGGGAGTTGTTCTTGACCGCGGCGCGGGCGAGGTCTTCCATTTCGGTAATGCACTCGATGCCGGCGAAGCCGCCGCCGACAACCACGAAGGTCAGGGCGCGGGCGCGTTCGGCGGGATCGGTCATCAACGAGCCGGCTTCGATCCGGTCCAGGACCTTGTTGCGCAGGGCGACGGCTTCCTCAATGGTCTTGAGGCCGATGCCCTTGTCCGCAAGTCCCTTGATCGGGAAGGTGCGGGTGATAGCACCGGCGGCCACCACAACGTCGAAGTAGGGAATCTCGAAGTTCTCGCCGCCGTCAGCCGGGGCGATCACTGCCGTGCGGTTTTCATGGTCGATCGAGGTGACGCGGCCCTGAATGAGCTCGGTCTGCTTGAGGTGCTGGCGGTGCGAGACGACGGCGTGCCGTGCCTCGATGTTTCCGCCGGCAACCTCGGGGAGGAAGGGCTGATAGGTCATGTACGGCAGTGGATCAACCACGGTGACAATGCCACCGGCGTTAGCGATCTTCTTCTGCAGTTTGAGGGCTACGTACAGGCCGACGTATCCGCCGCCGACGACGAGTACCCTGGGACGGTCCTGGAGCTGAGGGGAGAGTGCCATTCCCCAAGAATACCGTACTTTGTGAAAAACTTCACTAACTATGGTTTTCCGTTGGAATCCACCGAATCGAGCACACCGGTATCGGCGGCGGCCGGGCCGTCGGGGCTTCCCTGGCCGGCCGTCCGGGCGCCACGGCGGAGCTGGAAGGCTGCGGCGGCCAGGATGCAGAGGAAAAGCCCGCCGAAGCCCAGCACCACCATGGCCGGCACGGCAGCATCGAGCTCGGACGGGCGCTCCGCGACGGGGACGGTGGGTTCCGGCAGGGTGGGCGCCGCGCTGGAGGGCGCGGCCGGTGCCGGCGCGGGCGCCGTCGGCAGGTTTCCCCGCCGGTGGACCCGGATCCAGTCCGAAATCGTGCCCAGTGGATTGATTTTGGTGTCCGGCACGTCGGCCTTGAGTGCCGCCTCGGCGTCGAGGATCCCGAACCCGTATAACGGATCCTTCCCCGGAGCGCCGGCGTCCTTGGCGGTGGTGACTATTCTGTTGATGACCTGGCTGGCCGTCATGTCCGGCCATTTGGAGCGGATCAGCGCCGCGACCCCGGCCACGATCGGGGTAGCACCCGAGGTGCCGGCCCACTCTGCGTAGCCGCCGCCGGGCAAGCCTCCGATCAGGTTTTCCGCGGGCGCCGCAACGCCGATGCTGATGCCCTGGGATGAGGAGTCAATACTGGCAATTCCCTTGCGGTCCAGCCCGGCGACAGTCAGCACGCCCGGGATGGTGGCCGGCGCACCGACCTGGACGTTTCCGCCCCCGCGGTTACCCGCAGCGGCAACAATCACCACGTCCTTCTGTTCGGCGTACAGGAATGCCGCGTCCCAGCTCTGCGGCCACTCGGGCGAGGTGCTGCCAAGGGAGATATTGATGACGCGGGCGCCGTTATCGACCGCCCAGCGGACGGCCTGGGGTATCTGGTCCTGGTCGGTCTTACCGCCGGGGTTCGGCGATCCGAGCCAGGTGGAGACGGAGAGCAACTGCGCTTCGGGCGCGACCCCCACGATGCCGTCCGGCGCGACGGACGGGCCGGGGCCGGCACTGGGTGTGGCAGTTGCACCGGCAGGCTGATGTCCCCGGCCCGCCAGCATGGTCGCGACCAGGGTTCCGTGCTCGGGCTTCGCGCCGATGCTCTTCTGGCCGTCAGGACTGCCGGCGCCGGAGATGTCGACGCCGCCGGCAAGCACCCCGGCCAGATCTGGGTGTTTACCATCCACGCCGCTGTCAATCACGGCAACCTTGACGTTGGCGCCCCTGGAAACTTCCCAGGCCTTGGTGATGCCGGATTCTGCCAGCCAGTATTCCTTGTCGCGCCAGGGGTCGGCGTGCGCGGCAGGGGCAGCCGTCAGGGTGGCAGCCAAGGCGCCGCCGGCAAGGGCCACGGCCATCAACGCGGAGGCGGTCCGGCGGGGCCGGGCTGTTGCTCTGGTCATTCGGGTCCTATCGGCGGGTCAGCTTTGGGCGCTGCGGTGTGGTGGCGGCGCGGAACGCCGGGCGGGATGCGGGGACGGTGTGAGGCCGGGTGGCGCGTCCGGCCAACGCAGTCAAGCCAAGCGGCCGCTTAGCTGATACTCAAGGCAATTCCATCAAGAATATCGTGTTCGCTGGTCACTGCCGTCCCGACCCTGCCCTGGGTTACCGCGGCCAGCCGATCCACAGCGCGCCGCCAGACGAGGGCACCCGCGCCGATGACATCTACCCGGCCCGGGTGCATGTAGGGCAGGACGGCCCGGTCCGCACGTGACATCTCCAGCAGTTCGGTGCAGGCCCGGCGTATAACGTCGAGCGAAAGTTCGGTGCCGTGGATCGCAGCGGAGGAGTACTCATCCAGCGCGAGCGCATGGGCGGTGATGGTGGTGATGGAACCGGCCACCCCAACGACGGCGGCAGTTTGGTCCAGCGGGACTGCACCGGCGGCCTCATCGAGGGCAGCGTCGACGTCTGCCTCCGCAGCGGCGATCTCTGCTGCCGTGGGCGGGTCGCTGCGCAGGTGGCGTTCGGTCAGCCGCACACAGCCAATGTCAACGCTCCTGGCGGCAATAACACCGCCGGCGTTGCCCAGCACAAACTCGGTACTGCCCCCGCCGAGGTCCACCACAAGGACGGGATCCGCGCCCCGGGAGGGCAGGACGCTGCTCGCGCCCGCGAAGGACAGGGCGGCCTCGCTGTCCCCGCTGATGACCTCAGGTTCGACGGCCAGGAGCCCGCGGATGCCATCAACGAAGACCTGCCGGTTGCGGGCATCGCGGGTGGCCGAAGTCGCCACAAAACGGACTTTGGTGGCCGCGTGCCGGCGGATCTGCTCGGCATAGTCGCCGGCGGCGGCGAAGGTCCGGTCGAGGGCCTCCCGGGAGAGTTCGCCGGTGGCGTCCACGCCCTGGCCGAGCCTGACGACGCGCATTTCGCGTACAACGTCGTTCAGCCGGGGTGCCGGGCCGGCCGTGTCCACATCCGCGATCAGCAACCGGATCGAGTTGGTGCCGCAGTCGATGGCGGCGACGCGGGTCATTTGCCGGCTCCGGCGGTTCCGGTCCCGGTTCCGGTCCCGGGCGTGATGCCGGGGTCCTCGGGACGTGCCTTGCGGACCGGGGCCGGCCGGCCGACGATCGCCGGCAGCCCCTGCGGGCCGTGCCTGCTCAGGTCCTGGGAGGGGGCCTCGCCGCCGGTGTGCCAGGCGCCGTCGCAGTAGCAGCGCTCCTGTGTCCACCATTCGCTGATGGCCGCGATGGCCTCGTCGCCGAGCGGATTCACACCCGGTCCGGCTGCGAGCGACTGGCCCACCAGGACGTGCAGGCATTTGACGCGGGTGGGCATACCACCGGCGGAGATGCCGTCAATTTCGGGCACGGGACCGATTCCGGACCTGGCGCCGATCTCCGCACGGGATGCGAGGTAGGCCCGGTGGGCAGCCCGGTAGTCCAAGGCCAGTTCCGCGTCCGCCACGAGCCGTTCGTTCATCTCGTTCATCAGGCCGGCAGCTTCAAGCCGCGAGACCGCGGACGTGATGACCGGGTGGGTGAGGTAGAAGGTCGTGGGGAAGGGTGTGCCGTTGCTCAGCCGTGGGGACGTGGCCGCCACTAGCGGGTTGCCGCAGACGCAGCGGGCCGGGATCTCCACGACGTCACGCACCGGGCGTCCCAACTGCCGGCTCAGGACATCGAGGTCACGGGCCGAGGGCCGGCCGGTTTCCGCCACGGACCGGGCCGTCTCAGGGGATCCCGGATTCACTGCAGTCGGGGTCTGGTCCACTCGGTTCTCGTCCACGGGCGCGGCACCTTCCTGCCCTGTCTGGATTGTCGGTCCGACGATCCTGCGGCGGGCGCCGCTTTTTTTAGTCTGTTGCCGAGCGCCGGATCGAGTCCCAGAGGGAATCGACCCAAGGCAGCTCGGCCGGGTCTTGTTGGGATTGTGCCCCGGCCGCGCCACTGCCCGCCCCGGCAGGTAAATCGCTGCCGAAGACCCAGTAGCCCGTTTCGCCGGGCATAACCATGTTAATGCGGTCCCGGGCCTGTTGCTTTACATAGTTCGGATCCTGCCACCGCGAGACCTGGCGTTTAAGCTCATTTTGCTGCGACTGCTTGGCGGAGATGTCCGCCTGGAGTTCGGCTATTTCGCCTCGTTTTTCAATGAAGATCTTGACCGTGGGCGCCAGCATGATCGTGATGGCAATCATCACGACCAAAAGCGCCAGCATGCGTCCGGAGAAGGCTTTCGCCGGCACGGGGTCGAGGTGTTCTCCGCCGGCTTCGGCACCGGCCTTGGACGTGCCCGTGCCGCTCGTGGCCGCTCCGGGCACAGCGTTGCGCGGGGCAGGTGTACGGCGTGCAGCGCCGGCCTGCCGTGTCGAGGGTGCAGTGCCGGCGTGCTGGCCCGCGGTGCGGCCGGAACCGCGCCCATCCGCCGCGGCGTTGCTGCCCTCGTGGCCCGCTGATCCGCGGGAGCCGCCGAAATCAGCCTCGATGACGTCGCCGGTGGCCGGAGACTTCGGGGCCGCGGGCGTGGCCCGGGGAACCTTGGGTCGGCGGGTAGCCATCTCACTCCTGTAATGCCAGGTTCTCCCCCGGCTGGCTTGCTGCATTCAGTGCTGGGTCCCGCGGCCCGGGGCACAGGCGAGGGGCCGGGGTGCTGCTCCGCTCGTACGGTGCCACGAGGCCGGTCTCAAAAACAAACCGGTAGCCATGGTCTTTCAACCATAGCCACCGGTTTTGTGTTCCTGCGGTTATTAGCCCTTGAAACGCGGGAAAGCGCTGCGGCCGGCGTAGCGTGCGGCGTCGTCGAGTTCCTCTTCGATCCGCAGCAGCTGGTTGTACTTGGCGACACGCTCGGACCGCGCCGGAGCCCCGGTTTTGATCTGCCCCGCGTTGGTGGCAACGGCGATGTCGGCGATTGTGGTGTCCTCGGTCTCGCCGGAGCGGTGTGAGGTGATGGTGGTGTACCCGGCGCGCTGCGCGAGGGAAACGGCATCCAGGGTTTCGGTCAGGGAACCGATCTGGTTGACCTTCACCAGCAGCGAGTTGGCGGTTGCCGAATCGATGCCGGTCTGCAGGCGTTCGGGGTTGGTGACGAAGAGATCGTCACCGACGATCTGGACCTTGTCGCCGATGGCGTCGGTGAGGGTCTTCCAGCCTTCCCAGTCGTTTTCGTCCAGCGGATCCTCGATGGAGACCAGCGGGTAGTCGGCCACGAGCTCGGCGTAGTAGGCGCTCATCTCCGTAGAGCTAAGGGATTTGCCTTCGAACTGGTAGGCGCCGTCCGTGAAGAACTCGGAAGAGGCGACGTCCAGGGCGAGTGCAATGTCCTGGCCCGGGGTGTAGCCGGCGTTCCGGATGGCTTCCTGGATGAGGTCCAGGGCAGCCCGGTTGGAGGGCAGGTTGGGCGCAAAGCCGCCCTCGTCGCCGAGGCCGGTGGACAGGCCCTTTGCCTGCAGGACCGCTTTGAGCGCGTGGTAGACCTCCACGCCCCAGCGCAGTCCTTCGGAGAAGGTCTCGGCGCCGAGCGGGACAACCATGAATTCCTGGATGTCGACGTCGGAGTCGGCGTGCGAGCCGCCGTTGAGGATGTTCATCAGCGGCACGGGCAGGACGTGGGCGTTCGGTCCGCCGAGGTACTTGTACAGCGGCAGGTCAGCGGAGGCGGCGGCGGCGTTGGCGACGGCCAGGGATACGCCCAGGATGGCGTTGGCGCCGAGCTTGCTCTTGTTGGCGGTTCCGTCCAGGTCAATCATCGACTGGTCGATGCTGCGCTGGTCAGTGGCGTCTAAACCGATCAGGGCCGGGGCGATCTGGTCGATGACCGCGTCGACGGCCTTCTGGACGCCCTTGCCGAGGTACCGGCCTTTGTCCCCGTCGCGGAGTTCAACGGCTTCGTGCTCGCCGGTGGAGGCTCCGGAGGGAACTGCTGCACGGCCGATCTGGCCGTCCGAGAGCAGGACTTCAACTTCTACGGTGGGGTTGCCACGGGAATCGAGGATCTCGCGGGCGTGGATGGCATCGATAAGCGCCATGGATAGGCTCCTTTGGGTGAAGCGATCTGCTGGGAATCTGATGGGATATTAGGCTGGGAATCAAGCTGAAAAACCGACGTCCTCGTCGCTACCAGCCTAGTCGAGAGTGGGATAAGTTACAGAAAGCTATCCGGCGGCGGACGTCATTTTGGCCGATTAGGGTGACCGCGGCGGGTGTTGGCCGTCCTGGAAGCGGCGGTTGGCACCGCGGAGGGCCCGTTCGGCGTCCAGGCCCCGGGCCCGGGCGGCGGCCGCGATTGCGAACAGCAGGTCCCCGAGTTGCTCTTCCGAGGGCGGAACCGCTATCCCTACCGGCCCGGTTGACGGCGGGAAGCCGGACCGTTCGGCGCGGTCCTGGAGTTTTTGCGCCCGTGCCAGCGCGGGAAGGGCTGCGGGGACACCGCCGAGGGCTCCGTTGGCTTCCGGGCTGGCGGCGCCGGCGGGGACGAGCCGTTCCGAGCGCTTAACCGCGTCCCAGGTTCGGACGATTTCCTCAACCGTGGCCGGAAAGGACTCCTGCAGCGAACCGTCCCGGCGGAATACATGCGGGTTGCGCCGGACCATTTTGGCCGTGAGTCCGCGGGCCACGTCGTCGAGGTCGAAGGCGCCGCGTTCCTGGGCGAGCCGGGCATGGAGGACCACCTGAAGCAGGACGTCGCCAAGTTCGGCTTTCAGCTCAGCGTCGCCACCGGCCGTCTCGATGGTTTCGGCCACCTCGAAGGCCTCCTCAAGCAGGTACTCCACGAGGGATTCATGGGTGAGGGCAGCCATCCAGGGGCAGTGGGCGCGCAGCGCGCCAATCGTCGCCGCCAGCGTTTCGACAGCACCGGCCGTTCCGCGGACCCCGGCTGCCGCGGGCCCGCCCAGCGGCGGGCGCGCGGCGTCCTCCAGGCTAGCCAAGGTCGGCGTAAGCCTCGTTGATGTACTCGACGAGGGCTTCCTTCTCCTCCAGCGGCAGGAAAGCGGCCTCGGCCGCGTTCAGCGTCAGTTCCAGCAGGTCATCGAGGTCGTAGTCGAAAGTCTCGACCAGCAGCTCGAACTCGTCCGTGAGCGTCACGCCGCTCATCAGCCGGTTGTCGGTGTTGATGGTGACGTTGAAGCCGAGCTGGTAAAGCATGTCCAGCGGGTGGCTTTCGATGCCCTCGCCGAACCCTGCGACGGCGCCGGTCTGCAGGTTGGAGGAAGGGCAGATCTCCAGGGCGATGCCGCGGTCGCGGACCCAGCTGGCCAGGTCACCCAAGGTCACCATGCCGATGTTGTCATCGAGCTCGTCCCCGGCACCGTCGGCATCGTCGTCTGCTTCGAATTCAACGGTAACGTCCTCGGCGATCCGGACGCCGTGGCCCAAGCGCAGAGCGCGGCCGTCGACCAGCGCCGATTGGATGCTTTCAAGGCCGGCGGCTTCCCCGGCGTGCACCGTCGCCGGGAAGTTGTGCTGGGCAAGGTAGGTGAAGGCGTCCTTGAACCGGGATGGCAGGAAGCCGTCTTCGGCGCCGGCGATGTCGAAGCCGACGGCACCGTTGTTGCGGTGGCGGACCGCCAGTTCCGCGATTTCCTGGCCGCGGTCGGCATGGCGCATGGCGGTGATGAGCTGGCCGACCTGGATGTCGCGGCCGGTCTCGGCGACGGCGTCCACACCGGCCTCCAGGCCGGCCTGCACGGCTTCGACGGCCTCGTCCAGGCTCAGGCCCTGCTGGAGGTGCTGTTCGGGGGCCCAGCGCACTTCACCGTAGACAACACCGTCGTCGGCGAGGTCTTCGACGAATTCCTGGGCGACGCGGAAGAGTCCGGCCTTGGTCTGCATCACGGCGATGGTGTGGTCGAAGGTCTCCAGGTAGCGGACCAGGGAGCCGGAGTCCGCGGATTCGCGGAACCACTCCCCCAGGGCGACAGGATCGGTGGAGGGCAGGGTGTGTCCCGCGGCCTCGGCAAGTTCAATGATGGTGGCCGGACGGAGTCCGCCGTCCAGGTGGTCGTGAAGGGAAACCTTGGGGAGGCCCTTCAGGTCAAAGTCGAGGTCAGGGGCAGCGTCAAGAATTATCTCAGTCACGTTCCAACCTTAGGGTCCGATGCCGTGCAATACCAGCCGGGCCCGGAGCCAGGAATCAGGCTTCGACGTCCGCCGGTGTCTCCCGGGTCTTGGGCGCCGGTGCAGTGCCGGAAGCCTGGCCCGGCGAGCGGGCGGCGCCTGCCGGGGCGGGTCCGGTCTTGGCTTCAGCGTTGGCGGATCGGCCGGCTGCCGTGGCGGCGCCCCGGGCGTCGCGCCAGCGGTGCAGCCAGGTCAGGAGGTGGTCGACGACAATGCCCAGCACAATGGCGAAGGCGATGGCGATGCCGACGCCCAGCAGGGGGTGTTCATGGACCCAGTTGCCGGCGAGGATGCCAACACCGGCCGAATACGCGACCCAGGTGACTGAGGCGCAGATGTCCAGGATGACGAACCGCCGGCGCGGGTAGGCGGTGGTACCGGCAATCCAGTTGACCGCCACGCGTCCGACCGGAATGTAGCGGGCCGTGAAGATCAGCATGGCGCCACGTTTGTCCAGTTCGTAGCGGGCCCAGTTCAGCGCCCGCTGGACCTTGGGCCTGCGCATCCAGCGGAAGCGCTCGACGCCGACGTGCCGTCCCAGCAGGTAGGCCGTGTTGTCGCCGGCAATAGCGCCGACGGCGGCCGCTGCCATCACAAACCACATGTTCGGCTGCCCGGAGGTCACGGAAAGGGCGCCCAGGGCGACGATCAGGGTTTCGCTCGGCAGTATCGGCACAAATCCGTCAATGAAGCAGAAGATCGTCAGAATTGGAAAAATCCACCATTGACCCGCGGCATGGAGAATTGCCTCATTGATAAATTCCACGCGGGCGTTGCTCCTAGGAAAGTGGTGAAAAGCGCTCTTCAGTGTCCCATGTCGGAAACGGATACGCTACGTTCCCGGCGGATGAATCTCCCGGTTTCAGCGCTCAGTCGTTTGGGACCCGGCAGGCGGGGCCGGCAGTCCGGGCTCCACGGGAAGGGTTCCGCGGAGCCTGCGGATGAGGACGTCCACCAGGATGCCCAGGCCGATCGCGCAAATCACGGCGACGATGACCCCGAGCAGGTGGTTCTCCGCAAACCATTGGCCAAAAAACAGTCCCGTTGCGACCGAGTACAAGGCCCAGAGCACCGCGGAGAGCACCGTCAACCCAACAAAGCGCGGACGCGGGAACCCGGTGGCGCCGGCCGTCAGGTTGACCGCCACCCGGCCGATCGGGACGAACCGCGCCACCAGGACCAGGGAGGCGGGCCGTTTGCGCAGCTCGGTGCCGGCCCAGCGGAACGCACGCTGCATACGATGCCCGCGCGACCAGGCCCAGCGCTGCGTGCCGGTGTTGCGGCCGATCAGGTAGGCGATGTTGTCCCCGAGGAACGCGCCCGCGGCCGCCGTCGCGGCGAGCAGCAACGCGTTGGGAACACCGGCGCTGGCCGCCACCGAGGCCAGTCCGACGACCACGGATTCGCTGGGAACAGGCGGGAAGAAGCCGTCAATCACGCAGCACACAAACACCAGGAGGAGCACCCAGGGTTGGCCTGCGGCGGCAAGGATGAAGTCGTTGATTGCCTGCACGGTTTCCTAACAAACAACGGGAGGACTGCTGTTGTGCAAGTGTACTGCCGGCTTGCCCTATCACTTGTGGCGGCCAAACCCGAGGGTTCGGCCCACCGCCGATAGGGCAAACCGGCGGCTAGGCGATGCGGTCGATGATGAGCTGCTGCGCCGGGCGGGAGCCTTCCGGGGCAATCACCACGGCATGTTCGAGGGCTTCCCTGGCCCGTTCGAACTTCTCCGGGGTATCCGTCAGCAGCGTCATCAGCGGTTCGCCGGCTTTGACCGTCGCGCCGGGTTTGGCGTGCATCCGCACCCCGGCACCGGCCTGGACCTGGTCCTCCTTGCGCGCGCGTCCGGCACCAAGGCGCCAGGCTGCGACTCCGACGGCCATCGCGTCGAGCTCCACCAGCACGCCGTCGGCGGGCGCGTAGAGCACTTCGGATTCCCTGGCCACCGGGAGGGTTGCCCGCGGGTCGCCGCCCTGCGCCTCGATCATGCGGTTCCAGACGTCCATCGCCCGGCCGTCCTTCAGCGCCGCCCGGGGATCGGCGTCGTGGACGCCTGCGCAGGCGAGCATCTCCTCCGCCAGCCGGACCGTGAGTTCCACAACGTCCTCCGGTCCGCCGCCGGCAAGGACCTCCACCGATTCCTCGACCTCGATCGCGTTGCCGGCGGTGAGGCCCAGCGGTGTGTTCATGTTGGTCAGCAGGGCCACTGTGTTAACACCGGCGTCCTTGCCCAGGGCCACCATGGTCTCGGCGAGTTCGCGGGCGCGCGCCTCGTTTTTCATAAACGCGCCGCTGCCGACCTTGACGTCCAGCACCAAGGATCCGGTGCCCTCCGCGATTTTTTTGCTCATGATCGACGACGCGATCAGCGGGATGGCCTCGACGGTGCCCGTGACGTCCCGCAGGGCGTAGAGCTTCTTATCCGCCGGAGCCAGCCCGGCCCCGGCTGCGCAGATGACGGCTCCGACGTCCTGGAGCTGCGCCAGCATTTCCTCGTTGCTCAGCGCGGCGCGCCAACCCGGGATCGACTCGAGCTTGTCCAGGGTGCCGCCGGTGTGGCCCAGGCCGCGACCGGACAGCTGCGGGACAGCAACGCCGAAGACCGCCACCAGGGGTGCCAGCGGCAGGGTGATCTTATCTCCGACGCCGCCGGTGGAGTGCTTGTCGGAGGTGGGCTTTACGCTGCCGTCGGGCCGGCGCAGGCTGGAGAAGTCCATCCGTTCACCGGAAGCGATCATCGCCGCGGTCCAGCGTGAAATCTCGGCCCGGTCCATGCCGTTAAGCAGGATTGCCATGTTCAAGGCGGCCATCTGCTCGTCGGCGATCGCACCGCGGGTGTACGCGTCGATCGTCCAGTCAATTTGGGCGGGACTGAGCACACCCTTGTCACGCTTGATGCGGATGATGTCGACGGCGTCAAACGATTCGGTCATGTTCGGTGGTGTCACCGGGGTTCCTCCAGGTGTTGGGGGCCAAAAGCATCGGGAAGGACCTGGCCCATGGTCTTGATTCCCTGCGTGGTCATAAGCTCCATGTCGGGAGCCCTGAATTCATAGAGCAACTGCCGGCAGCGACCGCACGGCATCAGCACGTTGCCGCCGGCGTCGACGCAGTAGAAGGCACGGAGCAGGCCGCCGCCGGTCATCTGCAAATTACCGACGAGGGCGCACTCGGCACACAGCGTCAGCCCGTAGCTGGCATTTTCGACGTTGCAGCCGCTCACAATCCGGCCGTCCGCGGTGAGGGCTGCTGCCCCGACCGCGAACTTCGAATACGGCGCGTAGGCATTGGCCATCGCGGTGACCGCGGCGGCCTTGAGGGCCGCCCAGTCAACGTTGGTGCACTCCATCGTCAACCCTTCACATACGGTATGCCGTCGGCCGCCGGCGGCCGGGACCGGCCAACGAGTCCGGCGACCGCAAACACGGTTACGAGGTAGGGCAGCATTGCCATAAACTGGCTCGGCACCGGGGTGCCGATGATCGTCACAATGCTCTGCAGGTTGTCGGCGAAACCAAACAGCAGCGCTGCGAAGAACGCCCCCAACGGATTCCAGCGCCCCAGGATCATCGCCGCGAGGGCAATAAAGCCGCGGCCACCGGAGATCTCCTTCGTGAAGCTGTCGATCGCCACCAGCGTGAAGAACGATCCACCGATACCGGCTACAGCGCCGCCGAGCGTGACGTTCCAGAACCGGGTTGCGTTGACGTTGATGCCCAGGGTGTCGGCAGCCTGCGGGTGTTCGCCGACGGCGCGGACCCGCAGGCCCCACTTGGTCTTGAACAGCGCAATCCACACCACGATCACGGCCACGTACATCAGGTAGCCAACAACGGACTGCTTGAAGAGGATGGGTCCGAGGACCGGGATGCTGGACAGCCCCGGAATTTCGATGATGGGAAGCCGCCCCGGCGAGTTAAACATTTCCTTGTCCGCCTGCATCACGGTGCTGAACAGAAAGCCCGTGAGGCCCGAGATCAGGACGTTGAGCACCACACCGACGATGATCTGGTTGACCACGTACTTGATGCTGAACACTGCCAGCACCATCGAGACGAGGGCTCCGGCCACGGCTGCCGCGAGCAGACCCAGGTACGGGCTGCCGGTCAGGCTGGCAACGATAGCGGCGGTGAAGGCACCGCCAAGCAACTGGCCTTCAATGGCGATGTTCACAACGCCGGCTCGTTCGCACAGCACCCCTGACAGGGAGCCGAAGACAATCGGTACGGCGAGGGTCACGGATCCGGCGATCAGGCCCGCCAGCGAGATGCTGGGGGTCCGGGCGCCGCCGACCACCCAGACCAGGAAGGCCACCACGAACAGGACCGTGAACAGGACAGGCAGCCAGCGCGGGGGCCGCTGGATTTTTGTCTTGAGGAACATCGCGTAGCCGGCCAGGGCCAGCAGGATCACGGACAGCACCAGCCCGGTGAGGTAGGCCGGCGCCTCGATAGCCGGCAGCTGGAAGAAATCCCCGCCGGAGGAGATGCCGAATTTTGCCGTCTCGTGCGGGCCCAGCAGGCCAAAAAAGACGAATGCGATGACGGCCAGGACCAGCAGCGTCACGGGCAGCTTCCAGGTGACCGGTTTGGCGGAGACCGTCGGCTTCCTGTTCGCCTCTGGACGCGGGCGGTCCTGCTCTTGCTTACGGGGTTCTCCCGGGACGGGGGACGTTGTTGTTGTGCTCATGCTGCACCTCCGGTGGCTGCTGCCTGCTGGGACTTGCCGGCGGATACGGCCTTCTTTTTGCGCGGGTTGAGCCCAAAAACGGCCCGGACCAGGGGTGGCGCCGCGATGAACAGCACAATGAGCGACTGCACCACCAGCACAATGTCTATCGGGGTTCCGGTCTGGATCTGCATCTGGACCGCACCGGCGCGGAAGGCGCCGAACAGCACACCGGCGGCGAAGGTGCCCCACGGCGTCGAACGTCCCAGCAGTGCGACGGTAATGGCGTCAAAGCCGTAGGTCGCCGCTACACCGTCGGTGAGTACTTTTTCGGTTCCCGCTACCTGCGCGACGCCGGCCAGTCCGGCGAGGCCGCCGGCGATCGCCATCACCAGGATGGTGGCGCGCGGGACGTTGATGCCTGCGGTGAGGGCCGCATTTGGGTTGGCTCCCACCGCGCGGAACTCGAAACCGATGGTCGAGCGGTTCAGCAGCCACCAGACGAACACCGTTGCCGCGATGGCCAGCAGGAAGCCAAGGTGCAGCCGGTACTGGCTGCCGAAAAGCTGCGGATATACGGCCGACGGGTCCAGCAGCGGTGAGATAGGTGTGGTTTCCCCGGGACGCTGGAACGCCGGTGTGTCCAGGAGGTAGCGCACCAGGTACAGGGCAATGTAGTTGAACATGATGGTCACGATGACCTCATGGGCCCCGGTCCGCGCTTTAAGCACGCCGACCAGGCCGCCCCAGACGGCGCCGCCAACGACGCCGGCAAGCACCACAAGCAGCAGGTGAAGGCCCACCGGCAGCTCCAGCTCGAAACCGACCCAGGCGGCCACGATGCCGGCCATGATGATCTGGCCCTGCGCGCCGATGTTAAAGAGTCCCGCGCGGAATGCCAGGGCGACACCGAGGCCGGCGGTGATCAGCGGAGTGGCGATGGTGAGGGTTTCCAGCAGCGGGGCGAACTGTCCGCCCAAGCCGCTGCCCCGCGGGTTGAATACCGAGCCCTGGAAGAGCGCGACGTAGGAACTTGTCGCGGCTGACCAGACGGCGGCGAGGAAGTCGGCCGGGCGGGCAAAGAAGTAGCTCGACGTCGCCGCGACCTCCTTGTCGGTGCTGGCAATAAGCAGTCCCCCAAGAATCAAGGCAAGGAGGACAGCCAGTGCTGTCACAATGCCGTTTCCGGTGAAGATCTGGCGCAGCACCGAATCCGAGTCCCCCGCAGCTGCAAGGGAGCCGCTCTGGGCCGAGACGGGAACCGCCGATGGCCGCATTGCACCGCCGGCTGTGTCCAGGGATGTGGCCAGGGCTGCGTCATCTGCGGGGGCCCCGGTCTTCGTTTCGGCCACAGCGGCCGGCCCGGTTTCCGGGGCGTCGAGGGGTTCCGGATTCAGGTCCGGATCCGGTTCGCTCGAGCGTCGAGGCTCGTTGTTTTCACTCATGGTCGTCTCCTACGGCGCCGGAGCCGGACTCGGGCACGGTCGGCGCGGCGGGCGCCTGGTTCTTTGCTGGGGGTGCGGCGGGGCTCTCTGCGGGCCCGCCGGGTGCGGGCTTACCCGCGGAATCGGCGTGTGCGTCCTGCGGGGAGAGCCCGGCCATCATCAGGCCAAGGACGTCGCGGCCGGTGCCGGACGGGACAATCCCGACGATTTTGCCCTTGTAGAGCACTGCGATCCGGTCCGCGAGGTCGATGACTTCATCGAGTTCGGTGGAGACGATCATCACGGGCGTGCCAACGTCGCGCTCGGCCACGATGCGCTTATGCAGGAACTCGATGGACCCGACGTCCACGCCGCGGGTGGGCTGGGAGGCGATGAAGAGCCGCAGCGGCCGGGAGAGTTCCCGGGCCATCACCACTTTCTGCTGGTTTCCGCCGGACAAGGTGCCAGCCGCGAGCGAACCCGAGGGAGTGCGCACGTCAAACTCCTCGATCCGGCCCTTGGCGTTCTCCAGGACCTTGGCCGGCCGCATGCTGATGCCTTTGGCGAACGGGGCCTGGTCGTATCGGTCAAGAATCAGGTTTTCGGCAATCGAGAAGGTGCCGATCAGGCCGTCAACGTTGCGGTCTTCCGGCACGAAGCCGACCCCGGCGTTGAGGACTTCCTTGACGCTGCGGCCAATAAGTTCCGCACCGTCGAGCAGGATGGAGCCATGGACCCGGTCCTGGAGGCCCAGGATGGCCTCGGTCAGTTCGGTCTGCCCATTGCCCTGGACGCCGGCGATGGCGAGGATCTCACCGCGGGCGATGTCGAAGCTGATGCCGTCCACCACGTGCTGGCCGCTGGGCGCAATCACCGTGAGGTCCGTCACCTGGAAGGTCGTCTCCTGGGGCTTCGCCGGGGCCTTGTCCAGGGTCAGGTTCACGGCCCGGCCCACCATCATGGAAGCAAGTTCCGTCGTCGAGGCGCCGGGATCGGCGGTACCAACGACCTTGCCCCGCCGGATCACAGTGATGGTGTCCGAGACGGCTTTGACTTCACGAAGCTTGTGCGAGATGAAGACAATCGATGTGCCGTGGCTCTTGAGCTGGCGCATAATGTCCAGCAGCTCATCGGTGTCCTGCGGGGTCAGTACGGCAGTGGGTTCATCGAGAATCAGGACCCTGGCGTCGCGGACGAGTGCCTTGATGATTTCTACGCGCTGCTGCACCCCCACCGGGAGGTCCTCCACCAGGGCATCGGGGTCGACGTCAAAGCCGTACCGGTCCGAGATTTCCCGGATCTTCCGCCGGGTGTCATCCAGGTTCAGGAACCCCCCGGCCGTGGTGGTTTCCGCTCCCAGGGCGACGTTTTCCGCGACCGTAAAGACCGGAACGAGCATAAAGTGCTGGTGGACCATCCCGATGCCGGCGGCCATGGCGTCGCCCGGGCCGCGGAAGGTGACGGGTTTGCCGTCGACCAGGATCTGGCCCTCGGTCGGCTCGTACAGACCGTACAGGACATTCATCAGCGTGGACTTGCCCGCGCCGTTTTCGCCGAGCAGACAATGAATCTGCCCGGGCTCAACCACCACGTCAATGTGGTCGTTGGCTACCAGGGAGCCGAAGCGTTTGGTGATCCCCTTGAGTTCAAGTTTCAAAACTCTGACCAATCTAGAAGTATCCGGCAGTCGTGGCCCGGACGGATGATGGGGCCGCAGGATCAGCCTAGTGCCTGCAGCCGGAGGCGGAGCCGGTCCGCTCAACGAAAAGCGCCACAGCCCGTGCGGTGATGACCGGACGGGCCGTGGCGCTTAGCGGCGGAAGCTAGAGCTTCGGGCTGGCTGCGGATTCAACCTTCAGCTTGCCGTCGGCGATATCCTTTTTGATCTGCTCCAGCTGGGTCTTCACTTCGGCCGGGACCGCGGAGTCCTGGTCGTGGAACGGCGCCAGCTGCACGCCGTCGTTCGCGAGGGTGCCAACGTACGGCGTGTTGGTGAACTTGCCGTCCTTGTCTTCCTTCACAACGGTCTCGACAGCCTCGCCCATCTGCTTCATCACGGAGGAAAGCATAATGTCCTTGTAGTCCGGTGCCGTGAGGAAGCCGTCGGAGTCAACCCAGATGAGCTTAACGTCCTTGCCTGCTGCCTTGGCTTCCTTCAGGGCCGCGCCGGCACCCTTGCCAACCGGACCGGCGACGGGCATCACGATGTCAGCGCCCTGGTCCAGGAAGTTCTGGGTGAACTGCTTGCCCTTGTCCTGCTTTTCGAAGTCACCGGTGAAGGAACCGTCCTGCTTGGCCTTGTCCCAGCCGAGCACTTTCACGGTCTTGCCGTTTTTCTCGTTGTAGTACTTGACGCCGTCGGCATAGCCGTCCATAAAGATGGTGACGGTGGGGATCTTGATACCGCCGAAGGTGGCGACCGTTCCGGTCTTGGTGGTGCCGGCTGCGAGGTAGCCCGCCAGGAAGGCGGCCTGGGCCGTGTCATAAATGATCGGCTTGACGTTGCTGATCGGGGTGTCATAGCCGAAGTCGATAATGGCGAAGTGTTTGTCCGGGTTCGCCGTGGCCTGGGCCTTGGTGGCGTCGCCGAGCAGGAAGCCGACAGTGACTGTCAGGTCGCAGCCGGCCGTGACCATTGCCCGCAGGTTGGGCTCGAAGTCGTTATTGGTCTTGGACTCGGCCTGGTTGACCTTGATGCCCAGATCCTTCTCGGCCTTCTTCAGCCCCTCGTAGGAGGACTGGTTGAATGACTGGTCGTCGAATCCGCCCGAGTCGGACACGATGCAGCCGGTGTAGTTGCTGGCCGAGGCGGAGGCACTGCTGCTGGCTGTCGGTGCGGCCCCGCAACCGGTGAGTAGCAGCGCAGCCGCGCCGGCGGTGGCGACTCCTGCCACCGAACCGCGCTTGAAGGTTGCACGCAGAGAGTTCTTCAATTTTCCTCCAGGAGAAAAGAGTAGGCGCTACGACGGAAGCTCAATGAGTGTCTGTTGGCGGGGTTGCCGCTGAAACGCTGTTTTCACTGATGGATTTCGCAGCACTGCGCCGAAGCGCACTGATGAAAGCAACTTTAGTGTCCTCTAACACGTCCGTGTACCGCAGTTCACAGGGATTTCCCAGATTGTTGAGAACTTGTTACCAAGCGGTAGACAAAAAGCCCCGCACCGGGTGGATTCCGGTGCGGGGCTTGCGGCCTGCGGGCAGGCGGGGTGTGCGGTTAGAGCCGGACCAGCATCTTGCCGGTGTTGGCACCATCGAGGAGGTCCATAAAGGCCTGCGGTGCGTTCTCGAGTCCGTCCACGATGGTCTCGTCGTAGCTGACAGTGCCGTCCGCGATCCAACCGGACATGGTCTGGACAAACTCGCTCATGTGCTGCCAGTAGCCGCCGACCAGGAAGCCCTTGAGGGTCAGCTGCTTGCCGATGGCGAGCATAAGGTTGCGCGGGGCCGTCGCGGGCTCGGTTGAGTTGTACTGCGCGATGGCGCCGCACATGGCGACCCGGCCACCGACGTTGAGCACACTCAGGGCTGCTTCGAGGTGTTCGCCGCCGACGTTGTCGAAGTACACATCGATGCCCGCTTCGCCTGCGGCGGCGGTGAGCTGGTCAACAACGGGTCCGTCGTGGTAATTGAAGGCGGCATCGAAGCCGAGTTCGAGCAGGCGGGCCACCTTTTCCGGGGACCCAGCGCTGCCGATCACGCGGGAAGCGCCCATGGCCTTGGCAATCTGTCCCACCAGCGAGCCGACGGCACCGGCCGCGCCGGAGACGAAAACGGCGTCGCCGGCCTTGAAATCGGCCACCTTGAGCAGGCCCGCGTACGCCGTCAGGCCGGTCATCCCCAGCGCGCCGAGGAACGCGGAGGCGGGTGCCAGGTCCGTGCGGGCCGGCGAGGTGGCTCCGGCGTCGAGCACGGCGTATTCACGCCATCCCAGTGAATGGACGACGGCGTCGCCCACCTTACGGTCCGCGGAGCGGGAGGCAATTACTTCGCCCACGGCGCCGCCTTCCATCGCGACGTCCAAGGCAAAGGGCGCCGAGTAGGACTTGACGTCATTCATCCGGCCGCGCATGTAGGGGTCCACGGAGATAAAGAGGTTGCGGACCAGGACCTGGCCGTCCTGCAGTTCGGGCAGCGCCGTCTCGGCGATGCGGAAATTCTCCGGTACGGGACGGCCGTGCGGCCGGGATGCCAGCTGGATCTCCCGCGTGGCGGCGGGAAGGACTGTGGTTTCGGTGTCGGTGCTCATGCGGCTACCTCCATGATGTTGATGTCGACAGTGATGTTGCCACGGGTGGCATTGGAATAGGGGCAGACTTCGTGCGCCTTGGCCACGAGGGCCTCGGCGGTGGCCCGGTCCACGGCGGGCAGGGCGATCTCGAGTTCTGCGGCGATGCCGTAGCCGGCTCCATCGGCCAGCGCGCCCAGGTGGATCTTCGCGGCGACGGCGGAGTCTGTGAGGTCGGCGTGCTGCTGGCGGCCAACGAGCCGCAGCGCGGAGTGGAAGCAGGCTGCGTAGCCGGCGGCAAAGAGCTGCTCGGGGTTGGTGCCCTCGCCGCTGCCGCCCAGTTCCACCGGGCTTGCCAGCGCGACGTTAAGTTTGCCGTCCTTGGTGACGGCGGTGCCGTCGCGGCCTTCGCCCGAGGCCAGCGCCTCGGCGGTGTATAGAGTCTTCATGCGCGGTCCAATCTGTTGGCGGGAAATTCGGGAAAAATTGTGCGGGCTAGCGGGGTGCCTGCAGTGCGGCGGTGAGCCGGCCCAAGGTGTCACGCAATTGGTCGAGTTCAACAGCCGACAGGCCGGCGGCCGCCGCGAGCCGCTGCGGGATTTCCGCGGCTTTCGCGCTCAGGGCAGCGCCGTCAGCGGTGAGGAAGACCTCCACGCGGCGCTCATCGGCCGAAGAGCGCAGACGCCGCACCAGGCCAAGGGCTTCAAGCCGCTTCAGCAGCGGCGAGAGCGTTCCCGAATCAAGTGCGAGCTCGGCCCCCAACTCGCGCACGCTGCGCGGCTGCGCTTCCCACAGCACCATCATGACGAGGTACTGCGGGTAGGTCAGGCCAAGCTCTTCGAGCATCGGCCGATACGCCGCCGTCGTGGCCCGTGTTGCGGAATACATGGCGAAACACACCTGGCGGTTCAAGCGCGGAGCGTCGATTCCAGCGGCGTCGGGTGCGGCGGTCTGGCTGCCCGCGTCCGCGGAGTGCTGTGTTTCGCTCATGAAATAAACATACTCCACAATTCAATTGTGCACAACTCAATTGTGCGCAATTCAAATACGGGAAAGCTAACTGCGTTCAACCGGCCTGGTGGCCATTCGCTCCCGCCGATCTACCCGGCCCGGAACGAGGTGTCCACCTCCGGCTTTGGAAGCCTGCCGGCTAGAGGTCGCGCAGGGTTCGCAGCGCAGCGGCCGTAAGCACCTTAACACCCAGGCCCAGGGCACGTTCATCCAGGATGTAGTCACCGCGGTGCAGATCGTACTCCTCGCCGCCGGGGGTCTTGGTGCCGAGCCGCATCATGGCGCCGGGAAGGTCGGCCAGGAACCAGGCAAAGTCTTCACCGCCCATGGACTGGGGCGTCAGGACGACTGCGCCTTCGCCGATTTCGGCACGGGCCGCGGCTTCAATCAGTGCGGTTTCGTGTTCGGAGTTCACCACGGGAGGCACGCCTCGGGTGTGTTCCAGGTGCACATCAACGCCGTACGGTGCCGCGATCTGCTGGATGACCTCGTCGAGGATCTCGCCGGCACTGTGCCAGGCGTCGCGGTCCAGGCAGCGCATGGTGCCGGCCATGTAGCCGCTGGCCGGGATTGCGTTGGGCGCGGAACCGGCCGAGATATGGCCCCAGACCACTGACACCCCGCTGCGCACGTCAACCCGGCGGGAAAGCACCGCCGGGACGTTAACGGCGATCTGTGCCAGGGCAAAGACGAGTTCCTCGGTCAGGTGCGGCCGTGAAGTGTGGCCGCCACGGCCGGTCAGTTCGATCTTGATCGTGTCCGAGGCGGAGGTGATGGCGCCGATCCGGGTGCCGATCTTGCCCACCTCAATCCGGGGATCACAATGCAAGGCCAGGATCCGGGGGACCCCTTCCAGGACGCCTTGCTCGATACAGCTCTGCGCACCGCCGGGCATGGTTTCCTCGGCCGGCTGGAAAATGATCCGCACGGTGCCGCGCAGCGGCGACTCCTGGTGCATCCGCTGCAGGACCAACGCCGCGCCGAGCATGGTGGCAGTGTGCACATCATGGCCGCAGGCGTGGGTGACACCGTGGTTCTTCGAGGCGAAGGCAAGCCCCGTCTCTTCGATGATGGGGAGGGCATCAATATCACCGCGCAGGGCCGTGGCGATCGGGCCCTCCCCGATGTCCACCGTCAGGCCCGTTCCGGCGAGGCGCCGCGGCTTGAGGCCAGCTTGCTCGAGTCGCTGCGCCAGCTTGTCCGTGGTGCGGAACTCCTTGAACGAAAGCTCGGGGTGCGCATGCAGGTCCCGGCGGAAGGCGATCAGCTCCGGCAGGAGAGGCTCGAGCCACGGCCCCACCAGTGTGGTGGGTTCAGCTTCAGTAGAGTAGTTACGCACCCAATAACTCTAGCGAGCGCAGATAAAATAGCTGCATCGCGGCCGGTGCGTTACGGATCCCGAGGCTAGAGGACGTCCGTGTCGCCGCTGGCCTTGAGCGCATCAACGGCCTGCTTGACCCGCTGCGAATGCTCTTTGTGCATCACGAGCAGGGCATCCGGGGTGTCAACCACCACCACGTCCTTGATCCCGATCAGGGCGATCACACGCTTGGTGTCGGAGACCACCACACCGCTGGCGTCCTCGGTGAAGACGCGGGCGCCCTCACCGATCACTGTCACGTCCTTAACTTCTTTGGCGCTGTTGAGCCGGCCCACCGAGGCGAAGTCACCGACGTCGTCCCAGCGGAAAGTACCGGGAACGACGGCGACGTCGCCCGCGGCGGCTGCCGGTTCGGCCACGGCGTAGTCAATGGCGATCTTGGGCAGGGTGGGCCAGACCCGGGCCTGGACCTCGTCGCGCTGCGGGGTGTCCCAGGCCTTGGCGATTTCCTGCACGCCGGCGTAGAGCTCGGGCTGGTTGGCTTCGAGGTGTTTGAGCATCAGCGCGACGGGAGCCACAAACATCCCGGCGTTCCAGACGTAGTCGCCGCTGTCGAGGTACTCCTGGGCAACCTCTTCGCTGGGCTTCTCCACGAACTCAACAACGGCCTGGGCACTGGGGGCCCCGTCGACGCCGAGGTTTTTGCCCGACCGGATGTAACCGAAGCCAGTGGAGGGGTGGGTTGGCTTAATGCCGATGGTAACGATCTTGCCGGCCGCGGCCGCATGGATGGCTTCCCGCACGGCTGCATGGAACAGCTCGTCGGGGCTGATCACCTGGTCCGCGGCGAAGGAGCCCATGATGGTGTCCGGATCGCGTTCGTGCAGGATTGCGGCGGCCAGCCCGATGGCGGCGCCGGAGTCCTTCGGCTCGCTCTCCAGCACCAGGTCCGCGTCATCGATCTCGGGCAACTGCCGGCAGACTGCATCCCGGTGCGCCTTCCCGGTTACCACAAGCATGTGCTTGCCGGCGAGCGGCTCCAGCCGGTCGTACGTCGATCTCAGCAGCGTGCTGCCCGAGCCCGTGAGGTCATGAAGGAACTTGGGGGCTGCCGCTCGTGACAGGGGCCAGAGGCGGGTCCCCACTCCGCCTGCCGGAATCACCGCAATAAACCGGCTCAGGGCCGGGCCCTGAGCCGTACCCTGCAGCGCGTCCTGGCTTGTCACTTTGTCTGTAGTCATCACGGCTACTTTAGCCGACACCGGCGCACAGAGCCCTGAACCGGCGCCGGAGCAGGCAACGGGCACCGCTGCGGGCACTGATCCGAAGCAGTCCGGGCCCCGCCCACACTTCTGCCTCACTCCCGCCTCACTCCCGCGCGGAATGTGCCGTTCGTCTCAAAAGCGGACCAAAACCCCGATGGGCGACGTCACCAGCGGGTGGCTGAATTGAATAAGCTGCGAGCGAAGCCTAGATTTAGGCTTGAGCTTACGAGTGCTCTCGCAGCAGGCGTTCCCCCCGCGTGGATCCCATGCCAGCGCCGCTGTGTTGCAGGGAGGTTTATTCAGTGCCGACAAAACCAGCTGGCACCTTGTACCGCGGCCGTGAAGGCATGTGGTCCTGGGTTGGACACCGCATAACTGGTGTAGTGATTTTTTTCTTCTTGTTGGTCCATGTACTGGACACCTCATTGGTGCGTGTATCCCCCGAGGCCTACACCGCCGTGATCGGTGCCTACAAGAACCCCCTGATGGCCCTGGGTGAAACGGGCCTCGTCGCAGCGATCGTCTTCCACGCCTTTAACGGCCTGCGGGTCATCGCCGTCGATTTCTGGAAGAAGGGCGCCAAGTACCAGCGCCAGATGCTATGGACGGTGCTCATCCTCTGGGCAGTCGTTATGGTTGGCTTCTCCATCCGCCACCTGTCCCTCGCCCTTGGAGGCCACTAGCCATGAGTGCAACGCAGATTCAGAGCCCGCGCAGCCCAAAGGTCGGCAGCAACCGGATTGCGCCGCAGTACCGCCGCAACGGCAGTTCAAAAGGCAACTTCGAAATGATCGCCTGGCTCTTTATGCGGCTTTCCGGCGTTGTCCTGGTTGTGCTGATCTTCGGCCACCTTTTTGTCAACCTGATGGTGGGCGAGGGAATCCACGCGATCGACTTCGGTTTTGTGGCCGGTAAATGGGCTGACCCGTTCTGGCAGATCTGGGACCTGGCGATGCTGTGGCTGGCCATGCTGCACGGCACCAACGGTGTGCGGACCATCATCAACGACTACGCCGAAAAGGACGCCACACGACTGTGGCTGAAGATCGTGCTGTACGCCGCCACCACCGCCATCATCATCCTGGGCACCCTGGTCATCTTCACCTTTGATCCGTGCCCTGTGGTCAACGGTGTCCAGCTGCCCGGCGGCTTCTGCCCGGCGCCCTAACGGCGCGGCCCCAGCGGCAACCGACCCGTCCCTGCCCGGTGCAGGTACGGCAGGTCCACGAGATGTCACCGGCCCGGCTCCGCCGGCCGGTGTTGTAAGCGAATTTTGAGAGAAAGAGCGTCTGGTATGCAGGTCCATAAGTACGACGTCGTCATCGTCGGTGCCGGTGGCGCCGGGATGCGCGCGGCGATCGAATCCGGTCAGCGCGCCCGAACAGCGGTACTGACCAAGCTGTACCCCACCCGCTCCCACACCGGTGCGGCGCAGGGCGGCATGTGCGCAGCCCTGGCGAACGTCGAGGAAGACAACTGGGAATGGCACACCTTTGACACGATCAAGGGCGGCGACTACCTGGTTGACCAGGACGCGGCCGAGGTGATGGCCAAAGAAGCAATCGACGCCGTCCTGGACCTGGAAAAGATGGGCCTGCCGTTCAACCGCACGCCCGAAGGCCGGATTGACCAGCGCCGTTTCGGCGGCCACACCCGCGATCACGGCAAGGCTCCGGTCCGCCGCGCCTGCTACGCCGCTGACCGCACCGGCCACATGATCCTGCAGACCCTGTACCAGAACTGCGTCAAGCACAACGTTGAGTTCTACAACGAGTACTACGTCCTTGACCTCCTGACCGTCGAGGAAGACGCTGTCCGCGAAGACGGCACGCCGTACAAGCAAAAGCGCGTTTCCGGCGTTGTGTCCTACGACCTTGCCTCCGGTGAACTGCATGTCTTCCAGGCCAAGTCGGTGGTTTTCGCCACGGGCGGCGCGGGCAAAGTCTTTAAAACCACCTCCAATGCCCACACCCTCACCGGTGACGGCATGGGCATTGCCTTCCGCAGCGGCATCCCGCTGGAGGACATGGAGTTCTTCCAGTTCCACCCGACAGGCCTCGCCGGCCTGGGCATCCTCCTCTCCGAGGCCGCCCGCGGCGAAGGAGCGATTCTGCGCAACTCCGAAGGTGAGCGCTTTATGGAGCGCTATGCCCCCACCATCAAAGACCTCGCACCCCGCGACATCGTGGCCCGCTCCATGGCCAACGAAGTCCGTGAGGGACGCGGTTGCGGCCCGAACAAGGACTACGTCCTGCTGGACCTGACGCACCTTGAGCCGGCACATATCGACGCCAAGCTGCCGGACATCACCGAGTTCGCCCGCACCTACCTCGGTGTCGAGCCGTACACGGAGCCGGTACCGGTCTTCCCGACGGCGCACTACGCCATGGGCGGCATTCCCACCAATATCAGCGCCGAAGTGCTCCAGGACAACAACACCGTTGTCCCGGGCCTTTACGCGGCCGGCGAGGTCGCCTGCGTCTCGGTGCACGGCTCCAACCGCCTGGGCACCAACTCGCTGCTGGACATCAACGTCTTCGGCAAGCGCGCCGGCATTGCCGCCGCCGAGTACGCCAAGACCGCCGATTTCGTTGATCTTCCCGGCGACCCGGAGGCCTACACACTGGACCTGCTCAACCACGTCCGCACCGCTGACGGCACTGAGAAGGTTGCTGCGATCCGCAAGGAACTGCAGGACACGATGGACGCCAACATGCAGGTGTTCCGCACCGCAGAGACCCTGAACCAGGTCTTGTCTGACATTGCGTCCTTCGAGGAGCGGTACCAGCGGATCAGTGTCCAGGACAAGGGCAAACGCTTTAACCTGGACCTCCTCGAAGCCGTGGAGTTGGGCTTCCTGCTGGAACTGGCCAAGGTTATGACCGTGGCGGCCCTGCACCGCGAGGAATCCCGCGGCGGCCACTTCCGCGAGGACTTCCCCGAGCGCGACGACGAAAAATTCATGAAACACTCCATGGCGTACAAGGATGAGCATGCTCCGGCGGATGGTTCCGCGGAGGCTATTGCGGGCATCCGTCTCTCCACCAAACCGGTGGTCTTTACGCGCTACGAGCCGATGGTGAGGAAGTACTAAGATGACCGCTGAACTCGCTGAGCCAGCTTCCAAGATCGAACTGCCCGCCCACATCGGCGGCGGCGGAGACATTCCGTCCTTCGACGTCCACCTGCGGGTGCGCCGCTACAACCCGGAGGTCTCCGACGAGTCCACCTGGGACGACTTCCACGTCACCATGTACGGCACGGACCGCGTCCTGGACGCCCTGCACAAGGTGAAGTGGGAAATCGACGGCAGCGTCTCCTTCCGCCGCTCCTGTGCACACGGTGTCTGCGGCTCCGATGCCATGCGCATCAACGGCCGCAACCGCCTTGCCTGCAAAACGCTGCTGAAGGACCTGGATACCTCCAAGCCCATCACCGTCGAGCCGATCAAGGGTCTTCCGGTGGAAAAGGACCTGATTGTGGACATGGAACCGTTCTTCCAGTCCTTCCGCGAGGTGATGCCGTTCCTGATCAACCGCGGCCATGAGCCCACCAAGGAACGCCTGCAGTCGGCCGAGGACCGCGAACGGTTCGATGACACGACCAAGTGCATCCTCTGCGCCGCGTGCACCTCGTCCTGCCCGGTTTTCTGGACCGACGGCCAGTACTTCGGCCCGGCAGCGATCGTCAACGCGCACCGCTTCATCTTCGATTCCCGGGATGACGCAGGCGACATGCGTCTGGAGATCCTCAACGACAAGGAAGGTGTGTGGCGTTGCCGCACCACCTTCAACTGCACCGAGGCATGCCCGCGCGGCATCCAGGTCACGCAGGCAATCGCCGAGGTCAAGCAGGCAATCCTGTCCCGCAAGATCTAGCAACCGCTTCACAGCACAAACGACGACGGCGCCTCCCACCTTTGCGGTTGGGGGCGCCGTCGTCGTCGGCCCCACCATCGAAAGGTTCCCGTGTCCCGCTCCGAAAAGGTCTCCTTCCAAGGTTCCACCGGGGAAACCCTCTCCGGCATCATTGATGTCCCCGACGGCGCGGTGAAAGGCTGGGGTGTGTTCTCGCACGGCTTTACGCTGGGCAAGGACAGCCCCTCGGCGTCGAGGATGTGCAAGGAGCTGGCGGACAACGGGGTGGGCATGCTCCGCTTCGACAACCTGGGCCTGGGCGAATCCGCAGGCTTATGGTCGGAGGGATCCTTTAGCCACAAGGTGGCGGACACCGTCAAGGCGGCCGAGTTTATGCGCCTGGCGGGCCGTCCGGTGTCGCTGCTGGTGGGTCATTCCTTTGGCGGGGCCGCTGTGCTGGCGGCCGCGCGGGAGATCCCGGAACTCGACGCCGTTGCCACAGTGGGCGCCCCGTTCTCGCCCAAGCATGTGGCACACGTCTTTGACTCGGCGCTGGACCGGATCCTCAACGAGGGCAGTGCCGAAGTGGACCTGGGCGGCAAACGGGTGGAGATCCGCCGGCATTTTGTGGAGGACCTGGAACAGGCGGACCTGACGGACTGCATCCGGCAGCTGCACAAACCGCTGATGGTGCTGCACTCCCCCACCGACAACACCGTGGGCATCGAAAACGCAAGCACCATCTTCCAGACGGCCCGCCACCCGCGCAGCTTCGTGTCGCTGGAGGGAAGCGACCACCTCCTGACCGGCAAGGGCCAGGCGGCGCGGGCGGCGCGGATTATTTCAGCCTGGGCCGACCAGTACCTCGACGCCACCTCGTAGCCGGGACCGGGCGGCGGGTTTCCCCGGGGTCCACGGGCGTCTTGCCCGGCTGGACCCGGCGGGCGCCCCACCCGGTCCTGGTGCTGGCCGGCTGCAGCTTGAGGTCCTTCTCCCGGACCGACACCCATGCGGCGCTGACAACGTACACCTGGCTGACCAGGTTGAACCAGATGAGCAGGCCGATGATGATGGCGAAGGGCGCCAGGATGGGGTTCTTTCCCGCGCTGGCCAGTAGCTGGGTGCTGAAGATCTGCAGCACTGTGGTGCCGGCCGCTGCGATGAGGGTCCCTTCCAGCAGTGAGCGCCGGGCCGCTTTAAGCCCCGCGGCCAGCCGGAACATAATCAAGGCGGTGCCCCAACCCAGCAGCAGCGGCACCACAATCGTTACGGACGTCGTCAGCGGCCAGGCGATCAGCGGATCGAGGCTCAGCTGCTCGGCCACCCAGTCGGCAGCGGTGCCGAAAACCAGCGAGGCCGCCGAGCTGATCACAAGGGCCACTCCGAGCAGCAGCAGGATGCCCGCGTCGCGCAGTATTTGCAGGACCGGGTTGATAGTGCGGGGACCCCATCCCATCATGCCGCGCACGCCGTCGCGAATGCCGCTGATCCAGCCCAGGGCGGTGAAAACGGTCACCCCGGCGGCGATCACAGCAGTCCAGCCGAGGCCGGAGGGGTTCAGCAGTTTCTTGGGATCCACCAGGCCCTCGCCGCCGTCGACCTGCAGCAGGCCCGGTGCGGCTGTGGCCACACTCTTGATGATTTGGTCCAGCAGCGCGGGCTGTCCGCTTAGGAACAGGCCCGCGAGGGAGAAGCCGGTGGCCAGCAGACCGGTGATGGAGAAGAACATCCGGAACCCGATGCCGGCGCTCATCAGCGGCCCGTGCTGGCGGTTGTAGTGCTGGAACGCACGCAGCGGGCGAAGGGTGTTGAGCCGGGCGATCAGCCACGGCAGCATTGCCAGCAGCGCCGCCGTCCCGCCGCCGGAGCGCCGCGCCTTGCCCCACTCGAGCCTCTTGCGGATGACTTCCAGCCGTAGCCCGGCCAGATCGGTCGGAAGGGGTGGTTCAGCGGGCGTCTGGGGCCCCGTCCTCGCCTCGGTCGATGTCGAATTCGGTCCCAAAGTCCAGTTCTTCCCGTAGCTGCCAGATACCGTTCTGGTCGTGTTCGTAGAGTCCCATGCTAGCGACCGGGAACGTCGCCCGGTAATCCTTGAGCGCCGTTTCGGCCTCATCAAGGCTTTCCGGCGCGACGTCATGGGCCACAGTAACGTGCGGGTGGTACTCGAATGGCAGCTCCCGCTCCAACGGACCTGCCTGAAGCCGCTCGTGCAGGCTAACGCAATCGCCGAATCCATCCTCGACGTTCAGGAAGACCACCGGGGACACCGGCCGGAAGGAGCCCGTCCCGGCGATGGTCACGTGGAAGGGCTCCTGCCTGCTCGCGATGGCCCGGACATGGTTCCGGGTCGCGTCCCAGTCCCGGGTCGTGGTGGTCGTCACCAGCGTGATGTGTGCCGGGATGACACCCGCCATGGGGTCACCGAAGGACGCCCGCCAGCGCTGAAGTTCCTCGGCGATAGCCTCCGGAAACCCCAGGATCACCCCGATACTGATGCCCTCGCCGCGGTGTCCATTGCCCTCGGCGTCCTGGCTCCCGGAACCCGTGCCGCTGCCGGCACGCGCCGTGGCACGTGCCGGCTCGCTGGCGGTGACTCTGCTGACGGAGGACATTGCGCTAGCGGACTCCCTGGGCTCCGGCGTAGGGCAGGAACCCCACCTTGGCGTACACGTCGCGCAGGGTGACCGAGGCAATCTCTCGGGCCTTGTCGGCGCCGAGTGCCAGCAGCCGGTCCAGCTCCGCGGGGTCATCCAGCAATTCGTTCGCCCGGTCCCGGATGGGGGTGAGTCGATCTGCCACCACCTCGGCGAGGTCGACCTTCAGGTGGCCGTACATTTTGCCCTGGTACGCAGCGACAAGGGCATCCACACTTTGCCCGGTGATCGCCGAGTAGATGGTCAGGAGGTTCGAAACCCCGGGCTTGGCCTCGCGGTCGAACCGGATCTCCGTCTCCGCGTCCGTGACCGCGGATTTGATCCGCTTGGCGATGACCTTGGGCTCATCCAGCAGGTTGATTAGCCCGGCTGGTGATTCGGCCGACTTGGACATCTTGGCTGTGGGGTTTTGCAGGTCGTAGATTTTCGCCGATTCCTTCTGGATGAAGGGCGCCGGAACGTTGAAGGTCTCGCCGAAGCGGGAATTGAAGCGCTGGGCCAGGTCGCGGCTGAGTTCCACGTGCTGCCGCTGGTCCTCTCCTACCGGCACACCGTGCGGCTGGTAGAGGAGGATATCCGCGGCCTGCAGGACCGGGTAGGTGAACAGGCCGACGCTGGCCTGGTCCGAGCCGTGCCGTGAGGCCTTGTCCTTGAACTGGGTCATCCGGGAGGCCTCGCCGAAGCCGGTGATGCAGTTCAGCACCCAGGCCAGCTGGGCGTGCTCGGGTACCTGGGACTGAACGAAGAGCGTGCACTTGTCCACGTCCACGCCGCCGGCGATGTACTGCGCGGCCGTGACCCGGGTGCGGTGGGCCAGCTCGGCCGGGTCCTGCGGAACCGTGATTGCGTGCAGGTCCGGGATGAAGAAGATAGCGTCGAACTCATCCTGCATCCGGACCCAATTCACCAGGGCGCCGAGGTAATTGCCCAGGTGCAGGGAATCTGCCGAAGGCTGCATGCCGGAGAGGATGCGCTGCCGGACCCCGGTAGTGGGGGCGGCGGAGGCAGGGGCGGCGGTTTCGGCGGCAGCATCGTCGACCGGGGTCACAGTGGAGGGAGAAGTCATTCGTGGGGCCTTAAGACTAGAGCCGGTAGTCCACTACCAGCGGGGCGTGGTCGGAGAAGCGGGTGTCCCAGGACGGTGCACGGTCAACAACGGCTGAGACTGCGGCCGCCGCGAGAGCGGGCGTGGCCATGTGGTAGTCAATGCGCCAGCCGGTGTTGTTGTCGAAGGCCTGTCCCCGTTGCGACCACCAAGTGTAGGGGCCGTCTACGTTGCCCGCCAGGCCCCTGTGGACATCCTTCCAGCCGATGTCCGCGCCGAAGAACCGGTCGAAGTACGCCCGTTCCTCCGGCAGGAAGCCGGCACGTTTGACGTTGCCCTTCCAGTTTCGAATGTCCAGTTGCGTGTGGCCGACGTTGAGGTCGCCCACCACGAGGGCGTGGTCGCTGTGTTTGCCCAGCTCGGGAAGCCGGTTGAGCATCACGTCAAGGAACCGGAACTTGTCGTCCTGCTTTGGGGTCCCGGCCTCGCCGGAGTGCACGTAGGCGCTGACGACTGTCAGCTGCGAGGCTTCGCCAGCGGCGTTGCGGACCGCGAAGTCGGCTTCGACCCAGCGGCCGGCGGTGGCGAAGTAGTCGTCCCCAATGCCCACCCGGGTCTGCAGGGGTTCGGTCCGGGCGGCTATGGCGACGCCGGCGCGGCCCTTGGCTTCGGCTTCCGCGTGCAGGATGAACCATCCCTCGCCGAGCAGCTGACGGACGATCGCGTCCGGCGCGCGGACTTCCTGCAGGCAGAGAATGTCCACTTCGCGGGGCTCAAGCCATTCCGCCATGCCATTCCTATACGCGGCACGGAGGCCATTGACGTTGACCGATGCGATGCGAAGGTTGTCCTTCTTCAATGCCGAACTCACCCGATCCACTCTAGTCGACAATGGTTCCGGCGACAGGTTCGTCGGTGCCGGCGGACTTGATCATGTCCCGGGCGTTGGTGGCAGTGATCTCGATGGTCTCCAGCGCCCGGCGGATCGTGTCCTGATCCGCGGCGGCGCCCTTCTCCCGTTCCTGCTCGACGACGCGGACCTGGACCTGGACGATCTTGAACGAGTGGTCGAGTTTCAGGTCCCGGACTTCATCGGCATCGCGGCGGACCTCGACGCGCCGGGTGCTGCCATGGTCAACACTGCCCGACGACGGCGCGCGGCCGGCCGCGGCGTTGAAGGCGTTCTGCGCTTCAGTGATCTTGGCTCCGGCCTTCTTGGCGGCCTTCTGGATACTGAAGACCACAAAGGAAGCCAGGGCGAGCCAGAAGCCGGCGATGATCGCCACAAGCCAGCCGACGACGTCGTTCTGGTTCGCGGCAAAGATGACCGCGACGACAAAGGCGATGATAAAGACCATCATCCCGGGTCCGCTGATGCGGAGCATGGAGAACTTGGTGCTGTTCGCGGACGGCTTGGAAGACGCGGGGTTGCCCAGAGATTGCATGAGCCTATTATCGCAAATCCCCGCACGGCCCCGGGCCGCTTCCACCCGGGGCGAACGCTCCGGCCCTACTTGAGGAACAGCCGGCGCAGCCGGCCGGTGGTCAGCAGCAGGCCGCAGGCGATCATCACGAGGTAGTAGCCGATGTGCACAGCTGTTGCCGGGGTGAAGGCTCCCACACTGATTTGCCGGAGCAGTTCCACGCCGTGCCACAGCGGCATCGCCTGGATGAGCCACTGGATGTACTGCGGGTAGACGCTGAGCGGGTAGAAGGTGGCGCTGAACAGGAACATCGGCAACATAACGAAGTTGATCCAGTCCATCTGCTGGAACGTCTTCATAAAGCTCGTGATGCCCATCCCGAAGCTCGCGAAACCGAACGCGATCAACACGGCGGCCGGGATCATAAGGACGGCCCACGGCGTGGTGATCAGCCCCATAAGGCCCATAACTGCGGTGAACCCGGTGGCGTACATCAGGCCGCGCAGCAGGGCCAGGAAGATCTCCCCCATGGCGACGTCCAGCGGGCCCAGGGAGGTGTAAAGCATGCCCTGGTACAGCTTGGCGAAGTTCATCTTAAAGAAGACATTCCAGGTCGAGTCGTAGACGGCCCCGTTCATGGCGGACACGGCCAGCAGGGCCGGCGCGATGTAGGCGGCATAGGAAATCTCCCCGCCGCCCGGGCCCTGCACCGGGCCCACAATGGCGCCCAGGCCCACGCCCATGGCAATCAGGTACAGCACGGGCTCGAAGAAGCCGGAGAGCATGACCATCCAGTTGCTGCTCTTAGTGGCCATCAGCCCGCGGGCGACGACGGCGCGCACGTTCCGGGAGTAGAGCGGCCCGAACTTCCGGTTGCGTGCGGCCTCGGTGGCGCTGTGGCTGGTGGTGACGGCGCTCATCCGGCCATCCTCCTGATGAACCGGCGTTTGGTCAGGACCCAGCCGAGCACCGTGAGGGCCAGCAGGAAAACGACGTGCGCGATGGTCAGCAACGGGGCCTCCGGGTAGCCGTAGCTGAAGACCCGGCCAAGTTCGGTGCCGTGCCAGATCGGTGAGATCCAGCCGATCCAGCGCACGGCGAGGGGCAGCGAGTCCAGCGGGAAGAAGGTGCCCGAAAACAGGAACAGCGGCATCACGATAAACCGCATGACCATGGCGAACTGGCCTTTGTCCTGCTTGATCGAAGCCGCGTAGGCCATCAGCGGCAATCCAAAAGCCAAACCCGCGAGGGTGGCTACCAGGATCGAGACCCAGCCCCAGCCGCTCGGCGACGCCCCGAACAGCGCAATGACGGCGAAGTAGATCGCGGACTGCAGCACGAAACGCACAGTGACGGCGATGATCTGTCCGAGGGCAATCTGCTCCGGCGTCAACGGCGACGCGTGCGGCCCGTAGAAGACGCGGCGCCACTTGAAACCGTCCATGATCGGGAAGGTCAATTCGCTGGCGGCCGTCATGACCGCGGCCGAGACCAGCAGGGCCGGAGCAATGAAGACCAGGTAGCTGACGCCGCCGAAGGTTGCGGTGCTGCTGGTGTCTACGAGGCTTGCGAGCCCTACGCCCATGGCGAAGAGGTAGGCGACTGGCTGCCCGACGCCGTACATAACGATGGTCCAGCCGTAGCTCTTCATCACCCGGAGGACGTGCTCGGCGAAGTAGAGCGAGCCCCAGCGCCGGGCGCGGGCGGCCGAGACCTCCGGCGAATGGGCGCGCAGTGCGGGAGCCGGCGTCGTCACCGACCTACTCAACGAGGCTCCTGCCGGTCAGCCGCAGGAAAACGTCTTCGAGCGAGGACCGGCGCACCAGCGACGTCACCGGCCGCAACCCGCGGGCGGAGACCTCTTCGAGGGCGGCCTCGCCGTCGTGGGCGTAGATGAGGACACGGTCCGGCAGGGTTTCGAGCCGTTCGCCGATGCCTTCGAGTTCGGCACCGATGGTGGCGTTGCGTTCCGAGCCGAAGCGCAATTCCAGGACTTCACGGGTGGAGTATTCGCGGATCAGGCTGGCGGGCGAACCCTCGGCCATGATCCTGCCCTTGTCCACCACGATCAGGCGGTCGCAGAGCTGCTCGGCCTCGTCCATGTAGTGCGTGGTGAGGATCAGGGTGACACCCTGCTCCTTGAGCCGGAACAGCCGGTCCCAGAGGATGTGCCGCGCCTGCGGGTCCAGCCCGGTGGTGGGTTCATCCAGGAGCAGGATCCGGGGTTCGTTGATTAGGGAGCGTGCGATCGTCAGCCGGCGCTTCATGCCGCCGGAGAGCGCGTCCACCTTGGACTTGGCCTTGTCGGTGAGCTGGGCGAACTCCAGCAGTTCATCGGCTTTGGGCTTGAGGTAGCTCATCGGCAGGCCGAAGTAGCGGCCGTAGACCAGGAGGTTGTCCCGGACCTTGAGTTCCTCGTCGAGGTTGTCCTGCTGCGGGACGACGCCCAGGTGGGCACGCACCTCCGGACCGTTCTGGTCCGGGTCCAGGCCCATGATGCTCAGGCTCCCGGAGGTCCGCCGGGACACCCCGCCGATCATCTTCATGGTGGTGGACTTGCCCGCGCCGTTGGGGCCGAGCAGGCCAAACGCCTCGCCGGCGGGGACGGCGAAGGAGATACCGTCGACGGCGACGACATCGCCGTAGCGCTTCGTCAGGTTCTCGGCAGTGATCACATACTGCGGGGCGGATTCGGCGGGGCGGCTCAATGGTGCGTCCTGTTGAGAGGCTTCCTTGGCTGAGGATTCTTTTGAGACTAGTTCAGGCACCCAAATCACGGTAGTGGAAACCGCCGAACTATGAAAGAGTCTTTTCGTAAAAAAGTCCATCCATTTGCCGAAACCCAACTGACTCGCAGTTCAGGCCGTTTTGAGCGCCCAAAACGGCCTGATCTGCGAGTCAGTTGGGTGGGATGCGGTTCAGTTGACGGCGTCCCCGAGGGTTAGCCGTGCAGCCGGCGTTCCGCGGTTTCCACCACGTTGGCCAGCAGCATGGCTCGGGTCATCGGGCCCACTCCCCCGGGGTTCGGGGACAGCCAAGCAGCGACGTCGGCAGCTGCGGGGTCCACGTCTCCGGTGACGACGGCCTTCCCGGAGCCGTCGTCGACGCGGCTCACGCCGACGTCGAGCACGATGGCGCCCGGCTTGAGGTCCGCCGCCTTGATCATGTGCGGCTGGCCAGCCGCGGCAATCACAACGTCGGCCCGGCGGAGTTCGGCGGGCAGGTCCACCGTGCCGGTGTGGGCCAGGATGACAGTGGCGTTGACGTCCTTCCGGGTGAGCAGCAGCCCCACCGGGCGGCCGATCGTGACGCCGCGGCCAACCACGAGCACGCGCTTGCCGTTGAGGCTGATGCCGTGCCGGGTGAGCAGCTCCACGCAACCCTTGGGCGTGCACGGCAGCGGGGACTTCATCGGCCCGCTGACGTTGGCCACGAGCCGGCCGAGGTTCATCGGGTGCAGGCCGTCGGCGTCCTTGTCCGGATCCATGGCCTCCAGGATGACGTCCTGGTCGATGTGCTTGGGCAGCGGGAGCTGGATGATGTAGCCGGTGCACTCCGGGTTTCCGTTGAGCTCCCGGACCACGGCCAGGAGCTCTTCCTGAGTGGTTTCCGCCGGCAGGTCACGCCGGATGGACGTGATGCCCACCTCGGCACAGTCCTTGTGCTTGCCGCCGACGTACCAGGTGCTGCCCGGGTCGGAGCCCACGAGGATGGTGCCCAGGCCCGGCACGATGCCCCGGGTCTTGAGCGCGGCCACGCGTTCGGTCAGTTCGGCCTTGATGATGGCGGCGGTGGCTTTGCCGTCCAGGATCTGCGCCCGTTCAGCCGTTTGTGCAGTCTCTGCAGAAGTCATGGCCTACCACTGCTCGTGCTGCGGGTACAGCGGGAAGTCGGCGGCGAGCTTGTCCACGCGGGACTGGAGCGCCTCGATGTCGGCGGCGGAGCCGGACTTCAGCGCGGTGGCGATGATCTCGGCGACCTCCGTGAACTCCTCGGCGCCGAAGCCGCGGGTGGCCAGGGCCGGGGTGCCGATGCGCAGGCCCGAGGTGACCATTGGCGGGCGGGGGTCGAACGGCACGGCGTTGCGGTTGACCGTGATGCCGACCGAGTGCAGGAGGTCCTCCGCCTGCTGGCCGTCGAGCTGGGAGTTCCGCAGGTCCACCAGGACCAGGTGCACGTCGGTGCCCCCGGTGAGGACGGAGACGCCGGCGTCGGACACATCGGCCTGGTTCAGGCGGTCGGCGATGATCCGGGCGCCTTCCAGGACGCGCTGCTGGCGCTCCTTGAATTCCTCCGTGCCGGCGATCTTGAACGCAACGGCCTTGGCGGCGATGACGTGCATAAGCGGTCCGCCCTGCTGGCCCGGGAAGACGTTGGAGTTGATTTTTTTGGCCCACTCCTTTTTGGCCAGGATTACGCCGGAGCGGGGGCCGGCGAGGGTCTTGTGCACGGTGGAGGTGACGACGTCGGAGTGCGGGACCGGGCTGGGGTGCAGGCCGGCGGCCACGAGGCCGGCGAAGTGCGCCATGTCGGTCCAGAGCAGCGCGCCGACCTCATCGGCGATCGAGCGGAAGGCCGCGAAGTCCAGCTGGCGCGGGTAAGCGGACCAGCCGGCGATGATGACCTGGGGTTTCTCCGCGATCGCCTGCTCGCGGAGTTTGTCCATGTCGATCCGGAAGCTCTCTTCCTCGACTTGGTAGGCGGCAACCTCGTAGAGCTTGCCGGAGAAGTTGAGTTTCATGCCGTGGGTCAGGTGGCCGCCGTGGGCCAGTGACAGGCCGAGGATCTTTTGCCCCGGGGTGATCATCGCGGAGAGCGCCGCGGCGTTGGCCTGGGCGCCGGAGTGCGGTTGGACGTTGGCGTATTCGGCGCCGAAAAGTTCCTTGACGCGGTCGATCGCGAGCTGCTCGGCGATATCGACGTATTCGCAGCCGCCGTAGTAGCGGCGCCCGGGATAGCCCTCGGCGTACTTGTTGGTCAGGACTGAGCCCTGGGCTTCCATCACAGCGCGCGGGGCGAAGTTCTCGGAGGCAATCATTTCCAGGGTGCCGCGCTGGCGGCCCAGCTCCTGGGCGAGGACTGCGGCGATTTCAGGGTCAAGTTCGGCAAGTGGCTGGTTGCTCACGGCGGACGACAGGCTAAGGGAGGTGGTCACGGGGAACTCCTGGCTAGGCAACGGGAACTGCTTAAAGGTCAGGTTACCGGCTGGTCCGCGACGGCGCCCCTTGATGACGGCCTCCGCGGACGGGGACGTAAAAAAGGTACCGGCACCCCCAAGCGGGTGCCGACGCGGGCCGGCAGCAAGGCGCTGCCAACCGGAAAACATAACCCTCGGCCCAGGCGTACGATCCGTGGTCTTCGTCAGTGCCGCTCCCTGGTGGTTAGCCACCCAACGCCAGTTGCGACGGTTCCAGAGTACCCCAGGGCCGCGGCCCGGGCCCAGCCCGCGAGCGAGCGCGGGTAGGCTTGACTTCCGTGACTGACGACCAGCTGACCACTTCGTATATCCTGACTCTCTCCTGCCCGGACCGCCCCGGAATCGTGCACGCCGTCGCAGGCGCCCTGCTCGTTGCGGGCTGCAATATTACCGACTCGCAGCAGTACGGCAGCCAAAGCACTGGCACGTTTTTTATGCGCGTCGAGGCCACGACGGCGGTCTCCCAGCCGGAACTTTACGCGGCGCTGGAGCCGGTTGCCCAGGCGTTCGAGATGCAGTGGAGACTCAACCCGGCCGGCCGCAAGATCCGGACCCTGCTGATGGCCAGTACCTCAGCACACTGCCTCAACGATCTGCTGTTCCTGCAGCGCTCCGGCACCCTGCCCATCGAGATCCCGGCCATCGTGTCCAACCACAGCGACCTCGCCGGCCTCGCAGAGTTCTACGGCATCCCCTTCCACCACATCCCCGTCACACCCGAGACCAAGGTCCAGGCCGAGGATGAGCTCAGGACGCTGATGGCCCAGCACAACATCGAACTGACGGTCCTGGCCCGGTACATGCAGATCATCTCCGACGAACTGTGCCAGCAGCTGACCGGCAAGGCCATCAACATCCACCATTCGTTCCTGCCCTCCTTCAAGGGCGCCAAGCCCTACCACCAGGCGCACGCCCGCGGCGTGAAGCTCATCGGCGCCACAGCCCACTACGTGACGGCAGCCCTGGACGAGGGCCCGATCATCGAGCAGGAAGTCATCCGGGTGGACCACCGGGGTACCGCCGGGCAGTTTGTCCAGATGGGCCGGGACGTGGAGGGCCGCACCCTGGCCCAGGCGGTGCAGTGGCATGCCGAACACCGGGTCCTGTTGGACGGGAACCGGACGGTTGTTTTCAGCTGATCCCGGACATTGAATAGGGGTATGGTATTTTCCCCGCAAGACCCACTGACCGAGTTCCTGGCCCTGCTCAAGGCCGAAAGCCGCGACGGGGTGCTGGGCCTTGACTGCGGACGGGGCGCGGACGGCCTGCGTTTTGTCCAGTCCGGCATTCATTTCACCGGCGTGGACCGGTCCGAGGAGAACATCCATGCGGCCCGGGCCCACGGGCTGGAGGCTTCGGTCGCAGGGGCCGGCGCACTGCCCTTTGCCGACTCGGCGTTCCCGTCGGTGTGGGCGGTCGAGGCCCTGGCGGGCCTGCCCCCGGCGGAATGGGACGACGTCGTGAACGAACTGGGCCGCGTTGCGGCACCCGGGGCGCCAATCGCCGTCGTACGCCCCGGCGAAGGCGTAACAGTCCTCCGCTCCCCCGCCTGACCCAACTGACTCGCAGCAGGGGTCGTTTTGGGCGCTCAAAACGACCCCTGCTGCGAGTCAGTTGGGGAGGCCCGTGTCCTAGGCTGGAGGCATGGCTCCCATTTACGCTTTCGCCGGGGACACCCCGGCTGTCCATAACTCCGTTTTCATCGCGCCGAGCGCCTCAGTGATCGGCAAAGCGACCCTCGCGGAAAACTCCAGCGCGTTTTATGGCGTATCCGTTCGGGCAGACACCGCCGCAATCAGCGTCGGCGCCGGCAGCAACCTGCAGGACAACGTGGTCCTGCACGCTGACCCGGGCTTCCCCTGCACCGTGGGCGCCCGGGTCAGCGTCGGGCACAGCGCCGTCGTCCATGGCTGCACGGTCGAGGACGACTGCCTGATCGGCATGAGCGCCACCATCCTCAACGGCGCCGTCATCGGGGCAGGGTCACTGGTCGCAGCCGGCGCGGTGGTGCTGGAAGGAACCATCATTCCGCCGCGTTCACTGGTCGCCGGGGTGCCGGCAAAGGTCCGCCGCGAACTCAGCGACGAGGAGTTCGCCGGCGTCCAGCAGAACGCGGCACACTACCGGGAGCTGGCCCGGGCGCACCTCGAAATGCACGGCTAAGGACCCTCATCCAGACGGCTCGGTCCAGGGAGCTCAGTCCAGGGAGATCGGGCCCAATTCCGCCAGCAGATCGCCCGGCCCCGGGTTGCCGGCGGCCGATGACCCGCCGAGGTGCCGGACGACTCCCCAGGCCGCGTTCAGCCCGGTGGTAACGGCGCCTTCGGCCCAGCCCGCAGTAAAGGACACGTCGTCCCCAGCCAGGAAGATGCCCCGCTGCTGCTCCGGGAGCTGATCCTGCTTAAAGTGGCTGAACAGCCGCTGCTGGTAGCGGTAGTGCCCCGGCAGGTTGGCTTTGAAGGCCCCCATGAAGTTGGGGTCCGCTTCCCAGGAGACTGTGATGGGCTGGCCCACGATGTGGCTGGCAATGTCCACGCCCGGGTAGATCTGCGCGAGCGAGTGCAGCATCAGTTCCGTCCTCTGGTCCGCGTCCAGGGCCAGCCATTTGAGCGCGTCGTCATTCCAGGTGTAGGAGAGCAGGATCACCGCAGGCTTCTCCGGCCCGTTGTCCAGCAGGTAGGTGGCCCGGTTCAGCCGGTCCGTAAGCGTCATGGACATCACTTCGCGGCCGGTGGCGGGATCAATGTCCTTCCAGAACGGCCTGTCGACCATCACAAAGGTCTTGGACGACTGCATGTAGTGCGAGCGCTCGATTGCAGTCCACAATTCTGCCGGGAACAAGGTTTCCTCGGTGTGGATCCGCGTCGACAGCAGCCACGACTGGCACGTGCTGATAACAGCGGGATAGGCGGCCTCCCGGCCCCACCGTTCCCGGATCCGGAAATCACTGTTGCCGTCCCGGGCGATCCTGTCCACGGCGCCCCTGGGGGCGCCTGCGTGCAGCGATGCCAGTGACGTCCCGTCGGGCCAGTGCACCATGCCCGACGGCGCATGCTCCCAGAGCGCGTCCGGGAGCCGTTGCGCTCCGCCGGCAATAAGCCGGTGCGCGTCGTCGGCATCGGTGTACACCACACGCAGGATCTCCAGGATGGAGTTGGGGAAGTCCGTGTCCCAGCCACCGGTGCCGAAGCCCACCTGGCCGAAGGCCTCGCGGTGCGCGAAGCCGGCCTTCTTGAACGATTCGCTGCCGGCGATGAATCCGTAAAAGGTCTGTTCGTCCAGCAGCGGCAGCAGCGCGTTCCACAGTTCCTTGATCCGGGCGGTGTCCCGGGCGCGGATGGCCTCCTGCATCTCGCTGAACTTGGCGCCGTCGTTGACGGCAGCTTTCCAGGCATCGGCGACTTCGCGGAAGAACGGCGGCAGGTCCGCGGGCGTGCTGGCGTAGTACTTTTTGCCCGCCAGCTCAATGACGGTGCTGGAGGTAACAGCGGCCAGCGGATTCGGGAACTCCTGGGTTTCCAGCCCGAGCATCTCCACATAGTGGTAGAAAGCCTTCCCCGAGACGGGAAAGCGCATCCCGCCCAGATCGGCCACGACGCCGGCGGCCGAGGGGAAGGTGGCCGTCCGCAGCCGCCCGCCGATCCTGTCCGCCTCGTAGATGACGGGCCGGAGGCCCAGTTTCATCAGCTCGTAGGCCGCCACCAGCCCGGAAAGGCCGGCGCCCACTACTGCCACTTCGGTCCCGTACAGCTCTTCCGGGATGGCGCCCAGTCCGTCCGGATGGGCCAGGTAATGGTCGTAGCTGAACGGGAAGTCAGGGTTCAGCATGGTGATGGGAGCCTGGACTCCGGAGTCCGGAGTTGTGGTTCCCGGGGCGGGCAGTTCTGTGGCGGTTGTCATAAGTGGCTGGCTTTCATCGGTTCGGGACGGAAGTGGTGTCGGCGGGGGCTGCGCCGGATAGTTCACGGTATTCCGCGGAGCTGAGTGCCGCCACCCGGGAGTTCCTGCGGCTGTAGCCGAAGTAGACGGCCAGCCCCACCAGCATCCAGAGCCCGAAGACCACCCAGGTCTCGGCGCCAAGGTTGAGCATCAGGTAGCCGCACATCGCGGCGCCCAGCAGGGGCGTCAGCGGAAACAGGGGAACGCGGAAACTCCTTTTGAGTTCCGGCCGGCTGCGCCGCAGGTAGATGACGGCGACGTTGACCAGGGCGAAAGCGAAAAGCGTGCCGATGCTGGTGGCGTCCGCCAGGGCGCCGAGCGGGACGAGGCCTGCCGTGAGGGCGACGACGACGCCGACAATCAGGGTCCCGGCGACCGGGGTGCCGGTTCGGGGCGAGACACGGCCGAAGATCCTGGGGACCATACCGTCCCTTGCCATCGCGAGCAGGATGCGGGTCTGACCGTAGAGTACCGTCAGCACGATGCTGGCGATGGCCAGCACGGCCCCGACGGCGAATACCAGCCCAACCCAGGGCTGGCCGGTGGTCTCCTCCAGGATTTTCACGAGGGCGGCTTCGGTGCCATCGAACCAGCCCCAGGGACGTGCGCCGATCGCTGCGACGGCGACGAGCACGTAGATGGTTGTAACAATCAGCATCGAAAGCAGGATGGCTCTGGGCAGATCGCGTTTGGGATTGCGGGCTTCCTCGCCGGCCGTGGAGGCCGCGTCGAAGCCGATGTAGGAGAAGAAGACCCGGGAGGCTGCCGCCGAGACGCCGGCAGCGCCCATCGGCATCAGCGGCTCGAAGTGTGCGCCGTTGAATGCCGTGAAGGCCACGGCGCAGAAGAAGACCAGGATGCCCACCTTGATAAGGACGATTGCCGTGTTGATCCCTGCGCTTTCCTTGGCGCCTCGGACCAGCAGCGCCATGGCGAGGACCACAATCAGGATCGCCGGCGCGTTCAGCACTCCGCCGTCGCCGGGAGGCTGCGAAAGAGCATCCGGCAGGGCCAGGCCAAAGACGGCGAGGGCTTCGTTGACGTACTGGCCGGCACCGACTGCGACGGCGGCCACGGAAACAGCGTATTCGAGCACCAGGCACCAGCCACAGATCCAGGCCATGCCTTCGCCCATGGTCGCGTAGGTGTACGAATAACTCGATCCTGCTGCGGGGACCATCCCGGCCATTTCGGCATAGGAGACGGCGGAGAGCAGCGCGGCGAGGCCGGCGATGGCGAAGGAGATCCAGATGGCCGGACCGGCCAGCGGGACGGATTCGCCCAGGATCACCAGGATGCCGGTTCCGAGGGTGGCGCCAACGCTGATCATCGTCAGTTGCAGCACACCGAAGCTGCGGACCAGCCGCGTGCCGCCGTGGCCGGTTTCCGCTTCGCTGACGAGCTGTCCGATCGGCTTGCGGCGGAGCAGCTGCGCCGCAAGCCCGGGCCGGCCTGTTGTGGCCGGCGGCCGTTCTCCCATAAGGGTTGGCACAGTCATCGTTGACGTCCGTTCTGCAGTAGTGGTAATTTCCCCGGCTCCAGCGTAAGCGTGTGAGCCAGCTCTCACGGATGTGCAAAATGACCTAGAGTATTCATTCATGAGACTTTATGCACTACCGTTCCAGATTCGGGGCGCCGATGGCAACCGTGACTGCTGACGGCTCCGAGCGCCTGGGTTTTGTCACCCTGGACCGGTTCCTGCAGCAGCTGCCGCCGGAGCTGGAAGTCCTTTATGACGGCGGCAACGGCTCGGAGCGGCTTCGCTGGGTGGAGCCGAGCGAGCTGGCGGACCCCACCCCGTATCTGCTCGACGGCGAGTTCCTGCTCACCGCCGGCCTTCCGTTCCTGGGCGGGGGCGGACGGGAGGATTTCGCGGACGCCTACGTGCAGCGGCTGGTTGCCGCCCGCGTCTGCGCGCTGGGCTTTGGCCTGGAACCCTATTTCGACACTGTCCCGGAAGCCGTGGTCCTGGCCTGCCGGCGGCACAACCTGACCCTTGTGGCCGTGCCGAAGACTGTTCCCTTCGCCGCGGTCGGACTGGAGTTCTCGCAGCTGCTGGAATCGGACAACGCCACCACGTTCCGGCAGCTCGCGGACACAAACAGGCAGCTGATGCGAGCGGTGCTCTCGGCGCGGCCGGAACACGAACTCCTGGCCGCGCTGGTGCAGCAGGTGCCCGTGTGGGCGGCGCTTGTGGGGTCCGACGGCCGGCTGCGCGCCCGCGGATCCGCCCGAGCGCCGGGAGCGGGCACCACACCGGCCGCGGACATGGCAACGCTGCAGCCCCTGCTGGCGCGGCTGCTCGCCGGCAGCGGCCCGCGTGTGGAGCTGGACTCATTCGGCACGGCCGGGTCTGAGCTGGTCTTCGGCTATCCCCTGCGCAGCACCCGGGACGCCAATCTGGGCGCGCTGGTGCTGGGCACCGGCGCGCCGCTGACTCCGGCCCAGAACAGCGTCGTCTCCACCGCCGTCGGGCTCCTGGAACTGCTGGTACGACAGCGCACCAGCGGTTCGCTGGCCCCGAGCCAGCTCGCGACGGCGCTGCTGCTGCACCCGGAAAGCCTGGCGACGGCAGGCACCCGCCAGCTCAACGGGCTCAAGGACCTCCTGGCGCAGAGCATTTCCTCCACCCGGTCCGGCCAGCTGCGTGTGGTTCTTGGCGTCCGGCCTGCCCCCGCGGCCCCGGACGGCCCGGCCGGCAGGGCCGGTCGTGCCGGCGACAGTCCCGTCCGGGAGCTGCTGGAGTGGCGCAGGATGTTCGATACAAAGCTCGTGGAGATCACCGACGACGGTTTTGCCGCCATTACCAGGCTGAAGGTCGACGACGGCGTGCTGGCCGGTGTGGAGCGGCTCGGCTGGCGCCTTGTGGTCGGGAGCGCGACCGAACTGTCCGGACTGTCAAACGCTTTCCGTCAGGCCTCGTCCCTGCGCGGCCGCGTCGAGGCCACCGGAACCAGCGTCCGGGTCGATGAGGTGACGTGGTCGGTGGAAGGGCTGCTCGGCAAGGAGGCGGGGACCCTCCTGGCCACCCGGCTGCTGGCCCCCGTACTGGCGCTGGAACCGGAGCGCCGGGACAACCTGATTGGGATCCTCCGCGCGTGGCTTGGCGCGAACGGCAGCTGGGATGCCACCGCGAAGTCGACGGGCCTGCACCGCAACAGCGTCCGGCGGCAGATCGGCATCCTCGCCGAGCTCCTGGACCTCGACCTCAACGCCGCCCAAGCCCGGGCGGAGCTCTGGTTTGCCTTGCAGTACGTTCACGATCCCGCCGGCATGATGGCGGCTGACTCCCCCGATCCTGGCGTCACCTAGCGCCCGGTCCGGGTCAGCTGCCCCAGGAGCGGTAGGTCTGCGGGCGGCGGTCACCGAGATAGTCGACGCTGTGCCCGGCCCTGCCCGGCGCGGGCAGTTCCGCGAACAGCAACTGGGCCGCGGTTCCGGCCGACGCCAGCAGCGAGCCATCCGGTGCCGCAATAACACTGCCGCCCAGGAAGTCGCAGCCGTCCTCGGTTCCGGAGTGGTTGGCGTAGGCCACCGTCACGTGGTTTTCCAGTGCCCGCGCCCTGACCAGCAGCTGCGGCACCGACTCGAACCCGGCAGCGAGGGCCGTCGGCACCAGCAGCAGTTCAGCGCCGGCGGCGGCGGCTGCGCGGACGGCCTCCGGAAATTCAACGTCGTAGCAAATCACCATCGAGATCTTCAAGCCGCGGAAATCCACCACCCGGGGACGTGCCCGGGCCGGGACAAATGCCTGGTTCTCCGCCGGGCCGAAGAGGTGCACCTTGGCGTAACTCAGGAGCTCCTCGCCGTTCTCATCGACGAGGGTGGAGGTAATCTGCCATTCCCCTGCCGCCGTGACCGCGGGAAGACTGAAAACCAGCGCAATGCTGTGGTTGCGGGCGATCCCTGCGAGGGCGTTCCGGATGGCCGGCAGCGCAGCAGGGTCGAACTCCGCCCGCAGCCGGAGGGGCGCATACCCCACCGGGAAAAGCTCGGGCGTAAGCAGCAGCCCGGCGCCGGCCGCAGCAGCCGCGCCGGCAGCCGCATCCACCGCAGCGCAATTCGCTTCTACGTCCAGCACGGCAGCATTCGCCTGCATCAGGGCCAGTAGCACCATTACCACCTCAGCGTCCGGGGCCCGCCCTCTGCGGCGGACTCTCGCATTCCCAGCGTAGCGACGCGGCGCCCCTGCCGCCCTGGTGCATTTCGGCCCGGAGGGTGCAGCAGTGGGGCGGAATGCCCCCTCCCTCGCCCCCGGCCCAGGGCACCGGCACTGCGCGGGGCCGGTGGTCAGCCGTTCGCCCCGGCCTCCAAGCTGCCATGCGTTAACTTCTTGACTACAAGATGCAAATACGGCACGCTTCATTTTATGCCACCACCAACTCGCTCAACGAGGAGCCGAACCAAAAACCCGGGATCACAATCCGCGCTCCGGCATTTGAACCAGCAGCGGATCATTGAATGCCTGCTCGCCGGCCCCTCCACCCAGGCCGAACTCGCGCGGCAAACCGGCCTGTCGACGGCCACGGTTTCAAATATTGTCAAGATCATGCAGGACGCCGGACTGGCCTCCACCGAACCGATCACCAGCTCGGGCCGGCGGGCCCTGAACGTCCGGCTCAACAGCAACGGCGCCGTCGCCGTTGGCATCGACTTCGGCCGCCGGCACCTGCGGGTGGTCCTGGCGTCCCTGAGCTACCACGTCATCGCCGAGGAATCGGTACTGCTGCCCTTGGGGCACCACGCCGAGGAGGGCATCAAAGCCGCCGTCGGACTCCTGGATCGGCTCCTGGCGGACAGCGGCGTGGAACGCAGCGCGGTGGTTGGCGCCGGCGTCGGCATCCCCGGCCCCATTGACCGCCGGACGGGGACTGTGGTGCAGGGTGCGATCCTGCCCGAATGGGTGGGGATCAACATCCTGCAGCGCCTCGAGGAAGCCTTGGATCTCCCGGTTTTTGTGGACAACGACGCCAACCTGGGAGCCTTGTCGGAAGTCACCTGGGGTCCGCACACGGGCATCAACAACCTGATGTTCCTCAAGATCGGCTCCGGCATCGGCGCGGGGCTGATCCTGAACGGGATGCCCTACTACGGCAACGTGGGAATCACCGGTGAAATCGGCCATGCGACCATCCATGAGCACGGGCTGGTCTGCCGCTGCGGGAACCGCGGCTGCCTGGAAACCATCGCCTCCACCACCACCATGATCGAGCTCCTGGGCCGCGGCGAGGACAAGCCGTTAACCCCGGAGGACATTGTCCGCAAGGCCCTCGCCCGGGACTCCGCGACCCTGCGGGTGGTGGACGACGCCGGCCTCGCCGCCGGCCGCGCCCTGGGCAACGTGGCCAATCTGATCAATCCCGAAGTGATCGTGGTGGGAGGCCCGCTGGCGGAACTCGGGGAACTGCTGCTGGACCCGATCCGCCGGGGCCTGGTCCGGCACGCGGTACCCGTGGTCGGCGAGACAACTGTCCTGACAATGTCCTCCCTGGGTGGCCGCGCGGAAGCCCTCGGTGCCACCGCGCTGGTCTTCCAGCACGCCGGAATCCGGCGGAATTGAGATTTTTGTTATCGGGCTGTTGCGTTAAAGACTTGACGACAACGCCTGTGATCCAGTTTACTTTTTCATCAGACGGCCCTGCGGTTTGCAGGGGCGGACAACGAAGTCATGCATTGGAGGCGTAAGGGCAGATGACGTCCCTCAACACGCACAGCGATCCGATAATCCTCGAGATGCGCTCCATCACCAAAGAGTTCCCCGGCGTTAAAGCATTGGCCGAGGTGACCCTGCTGGTGAAGGCGGGAGAAATCCACGCGATCTGCGGTGAAAACGGCGCCGGCAAGTCCACCCTGATGAAAGTACTCTCCGGCGTCTATCCGCACGGCACGTACACCGGGGACATCGTCTACCAGAGCGAAGTCCAGGAATTCAAGGACATCCGGGCCAGCGAGCAGGCCGGCATTGTGATCATCCACCAGGAACTCGCGCTGATCCCGGAGCTTTCCATCATGGAAAACATCTTCCTGGGCAACGAACCCACCAGGCGCGGGGTCATCAACTGGGATGAGGCCCGCAGCCGCTCCATCGAACTCCTGGCCCGGGTCGGCCTGCGCGAGGATCCGGACACACCGGTCAAGGAAATCGGCGTCGGCAAGCAGCAGCTCGTGGAAATCGCGAAGGCGCTCAACAAAAAAGTCAAGCTCCTCATCCTGGACGAGCCCACCGCGGCGCTGAACGAATCCGACTCCCAGCACCTGCTGGACCTGATCCTCGGCCTCAAGGGCCGCGGCATTACCTCGATCATCATTTCGCACAAGCTCAACGAGATCGAGCAGATCGCGGATTCCATTACGATCATCCGCGACGGCAAGTCGATCGAAACGCTGGACGTCAAGGCCGACGGCGTCGATGAAGACCGCATCATCAAGGGCATGGTGGGCCGGACCCTGGAATCCAGGTTCCCGGACCACGAGCCCAAGATCGGCCAGACCTTCTTCGAGGTGAAGAACTGGAATGTGGGGCACCCGCAGATCCAGGACCGACTCGTCTGCAAGAACTCCAACTTTTTTGTCCGCCGCGGTGAAATCGTTGGCTTCGCCGGTTTGATGGGTGCCGGCCGCACCGAACTGGCACGGTCCCTCTTCGGCCGCTCCTACGGTCGTTTTATCTCCGGCCAGGTGTACAAGGACGGCAAGGAACTGCACCTCAAGAACGTCAAGCAGGCCATCGACGCCGGTCTTGGCTACGTCACCGAGGACCGCAAGTCCCTGGGCCTGAACTTGCTCGATGACATCAAGGCCACCACGGTCTCCGCCGCACTTAAGAAGGTCAGCAAGCACAACATCGTCGATGCCGACCGGGAATTCAGCGTCGCCGAGCAGTACCGCAAGTCGCTGCGCACCAAGGCGCCCTCCGTGGAAGAAGGCGTCGCCAAGCTTTCCGGCGGCAACCAGCAAAAGGTTGTCCTGGCGAAGTGGATGTTTACCGACCCGGACCTGCTGATCCTGGACGAGCCCACCCGCGGGATCGACGTCGGTGCCAAGTACGAGATCTACGGCATCATTCAGCAGCTGGCCAACCAGGGGAAGGGCGTCATCGTCATCTCCTCGGAACTTCCCGAACTCCTGGGACTCTCCGACCGCATCTACACGATCTTTGAGGGCGCCATCACCGGTGTGCTCGACAAGGACGAAGCCAGCCAGGAAAGCCTCATGAAACTCATGACTTCCGCCCGCAAGACCGCCTGACACTCTGGACCATCCAGAACATTCCGGACCACAAGGACTGACACAATGAACGCGCTCAAGAAGCTCTTTGGCGGCAATACCCGCCAATTCGGCATGATCTTCGCCCTGGTTGCACTGATCGTCTTCTTCCAAATTTTCACCGAGGGACGCACGCTCACCCCGGGCAACGTCATCAACCTCTTCAACGGCAACTCCTACATCCTGATCCTCGCCATCGGGATGGTGCTGGTGATTATCGCCGGCCACATCGACCTCTCGGTGGGCTCGGTCGCGGCATTCGTGGGCGTCAGCGTGGCCCTCATGATCCGTGACTGGGGCATCCCCTGGTACCTCGGCGTCCTCTTCGGACTGCTGCTCGGTGCCCTGATCGGGGCCTGGCAGGGCTTCTGGACGGCCTACGTCGGGATCCCGGCCTTCATCGTCACGCTGGCCGGTATGCTGCTGTTCCGCGGCTTCAACCAGTTCGTCGGCAAGTCCAACACCATCCCGGTCCCCGCCGATTTCCAGTACATCGGTTCCGGTTACCTGCCCGAGTTCGGGCCCAACACCGGCTACAACAACCTGACCCTGCTGCTGGGACTTGCCGGTGTGGCCTTCGTGATCATCAGCGAGATCCGCTCCCGCCGCAAGGCCAAGGCCCTGGGCGCCGAGGTGCCCGAATCCTGGGTGACCGTCACCAAACTGGTCCTGATCTGCGGCGCCATCCTGTACGCCACGTACCTCTTCGCGACCGGCCGGCCCGGCACCTCGTTCCCGATCCCGGGGCTGATCCTGGCCGTCCTGGTCCTGATCTACGGATTCATCTCCGCCAAGACCATCATCGGCCGCCACGTCTACGCCGTGGGCGGCAACCGCCATGCGGCCGAGCTCTCCGGGGTGCAGTCCAAGAAGGTCAACTTCCTGGTGATGATGAACATGTCCGTCCTGGCCGGACTCGCCGGCATGATCTTCGTTGGCCGCTCCACCGCCTCCGGCCCGTTCGACGGCGTCGGCTGGGAACTTGACGCCATCGCGGCCGTCTTCATCGGCGGCGCGGCCGTCACCGGCGGCGTCGGCACCGTGATCGGCTCGATCGTCGGCGGCCTGGTGATGGCGGTGCTGAACAACGGCCTGCAGCTGCTCGGTGTCGGCGCGGACCTCACCCAGATCATCAAGGGCCTCGTGCTCCTGATCGCCGTCGCCTTCGACGTCTACAACAAGACGCAGGGCAAAAAGTCGCTCATTGGCATGATGATGAAAAACTTCGGCCGCAACAACGAGATCAAACCTGACGAGACCACCTCCACCAAAGAGGTCATCGCCAAGGGCGCCTAGTTCTCCCCTGATCCGTTCCACCACGATTCTCCGCACCCCATCTAAAGAAAGAGAACCAAGCAATGCAACTGATTGGTAAAGCAGGAAAGGCAGCGGCCATCGCCGCTATCGCAGCACTGGCGCTGACGGCCTGCGGCCGCACGGATACCGCCACTACCGGCGGTACCTCCGGGGCAGCGGGCGGATTCCCGCAGGAATCCTCGATCGGCGTCGCGCTCCCGCAGAAGACGTCCGAGAACTGGGTGCTGGCCGAGAAGCTGTTCAACGACGGCCTCAACGGCGCCGGCTTCAAGGCAGATGTGCAGTTCGCCAACGGCGGCGTGTCCGAGCAGCAGAACCAGATCAGCGCCATGGTCACCAAGGGTGCCAAGGTCATCATCGTCGGCGCCATCGACGGTGCGCAGCTGGGAACCCAGCTCAAGCAGGCCAAGGACGCCGGCGCTACGATCATCGCGTATGACCGGCTGCTGCTGAACACCGAGAACGTGGACTACTACGTGGCCTACGACAACTTCAAGGTCGGCGTACTTCAGGGCCAGGCCCTGCTGGACGGGATGAAGGCCAAGAAGCCTGAAGGCCCGTACAACGTCGAACTGTTCGCCGGTTCCCCGGATGATGCCAATGCGAAGGTCTTCTTCGACGGCGCCATGAGCGTGCTGAAGCCGAAAATCGACGACGGCACCCTCAAGGTCCTTTCCGGCCAGACCTCGTTCGAACAGGCCGTAACCCAGGGCTGGAAGGCCGAGAACGCCCAGAAGCGGGCCGACACCCTGCTGACCGGCAGCTACGGCTCGGCAACCCTGGATGGTGTGCTGTCCCCCAACGACACGCTGGCCCGCGCAGTCCTGACCTCGGTCAAGGCCGCCGGCAAGCCGCTCCCGGTCATCACCGGCCAGGACTCGGAAGTTGAATCCGTCAAGTCCATCCTTGCCGGCGAGCAGTACTCCACCATCAACAAGGACACCCGCAAGCTCGTTGAGCACGCAATCACCATGGTCAAGGATCTCCAGGCCGGCAAGAAGCCTGAGATCAATGACGACAAGTCCTACAACAACACTGTCAAGGTAGTTCCCGCGTTCCTGCTGGAGCCGGTGATCGTGACCAAGGAAAACGTCAAGACTGCTTACACCGACGATCCGGTACTCGGGCCGCTGACGAAGTAGTTCATTCGTTGATCCAGCATTGAGCCCCGGCTCCGCCTGACGGCGGGTCGGGGCTTTTTGCTGCCCTCGTGCCGGCGGCCGGAGGCCGGTTTCACAGCAGATCCATAGCTCCGGCGGGTGACCTGCACAGCAGCGAGTACCAGTGTGGTCTCATCCGCCGGCTGCTCGGGCCGGCCTGAGTTTTCCTAGGAGTCACGTGAGCGTCGCTCAATGCCTCGGTAGGCACCGTGCTGACAATCAACCCCGCCGGTGGCCAGGGCTTCGAAGGCGGCGGCGAGCCGCTCACCGCTGAACAAGCCACGACCGCGGCCGCAGTGGCCAATGTAAGCACCGTCGTGGGCACCAAGGCACTCCGTTTGCGCAACGCCGAGGCGGCCGCCGCCCAAGGCGGGACAGGAGGCCCGGGCGGGCAAGGCGGCCCGGGCGGCCGGTCCGCCACGACCGTTACCACAAGCCTTAAGGCAGCCATCGACGCCGGGACCCTCGGCGCCCGCAACCAGGCCGCAACGGGCAGCAGTCCAGCAACGGCACCGGCGTTCTCCGTGCCCGTCACCGCCACCGGCATCGGAGCCGAAGTCGATACCGCCGGCAAGGCCCTTGCACTGACCGGCGGCACGGGCCTCGGCGATTATACGGCCGCCTCCACCGGCGCCCTCCTGGGAGCCACCCTGGCCGAGAAGAACGGCCTTACGGTCGGTTCCGCATTCACCATCAACAACCAGACGTTCACCGTGACTGGCCTGTTCGATGCCGGCACGGCCTTCGGCAATAACGCCCTCTACCTCACTCTCCCCACCGCCCAGACCCTCGCGGAACTTCCCGGCGAACTCTCCACCATGATCGTCACCGTCAACTCCCTGGAGAACGTCGACGCCGCCAAGACAGCGCTGCAGGCTGCGCTCGGCACCGATAAGGCGGATGTCAGCCAGGGCCAGCGCAACCTCGAAACCGCTGTCAGCTCACTGGGCAGCGTCAAGAACATCTCCCTCATCGCCTTCGTGGCGGCCTTGGCCACCGCCGGGCTGATCATCCTGCTGATCATGGTCATGCTGGTCCGCGAGCGCCGCCGGGAAATCGGTGTCCTGAAGGCCATTGGCGCACCGAACCGCACCATCGGCCTGCAGTTTGTGCTGGAGGCACTCGTTCTTGTGGCCTTGGGCAGTGTGGTGGGCGCCGCCGTCGCGTCCTTCGCCAGCGGCGGCATCGCCAGCGCACTGATCAGTTCCAACAGCACCGCCGCGGCCACCCCCGTCCCGCGCGCCGGGGCCTGCGGATTCCCCGGCGGATTCCCCGGCGGCGACCCCGTCGGCGGGGCCAGCCAATTGCTGACCTCCGTGACCGCGAGCGCCTCCCCCGGCGTTATTGCCGCGGGCATTGCCGCAGTCTTTGGTGTCGCCATCGTCGGGGCGCTGGTCCCGGCCCTGCTTACGGCCCGCATCCGCCCCATCGAAGTCCTCCGAGGAGAATAGCCATGATCGAAGTCAAGAACCTGGTCCGGACGTTCAATTCCGGCGACCGCACCATCAAACCCGTCAACGATGTCAGCTTCTCGCTGGAGCAGGGCACCTTGGCCTCAATCGTCGGCAAGAGCGGCAGCGGCAAGAGCACCTTGTTGTCCCTGCTTGGCGCCCTCGACAAACCAACGAGCGGCGACGTGCTGGTCAATGGCGTGAGCCTGGCCGACATGCCGGACAGCAGGCTCACCGAGTACCGGCGTCGGGACATCGGCTTTGTGTTCCAACAGTTCAACCTGATTCCCAACCTTTCCGCGGCGGACAACGTGATGTTGCCAATGGAGTTTGCCGGGGTGCGCAGGGCTGCGCGCCTGGAGCGGGCCCGGGCGTTGCTCGAGCAGGTGCAGCTGGATCCGGACAAGCACGGGCGGCGCATTAACCGGCTCTCCGGCGGGGAGCAACAACGGGTGGCCATCGCCCGGGCACTTGCCAACTCCCCCGCGCTGATCCTCGCGGATGAACCAACGGGCAACCTGGACGAACAGACCGGCGAACACATCATCGAGCTCCTCAGCTCGCTCAGCCGGGACCATAACACCACTATCCTGGTGGTCACGCACGACCGTTCGCTGGCCAACAAGACCGACCGGCGGTTCCGGCTCCAGCAGGGCCGGCTGACGGAGGAGGCGGCCCGCAGCCGGCTCAGCGCCGCGACTCCCGCCTAACGTCAGGGCACGGCCCCGGACGCTGTCCCCGGCACGGGCCGGCGCAGTCCCGCACACCGCCGGCCCGGGTGAGAGGATGGCACCATGACCGCCCACATCGCCACGCCCTGGCTGTTCAGCCAGCCGGACTCCGATCCCCGCACCGCCACCGGTGCCCGGCTGCGCTGGGGGGTCATCGCCACGGGAGGCATCGCCGCGGCGGTGACCCGCGACCTGGAACTCTTGGCCGATGCCGAGCTCTACGCAGTCAGCTCGCGCAGCCAGCCGGGCGCCGATGCGTTCGCAGCCGATTTCGGCTTCGCCCGGGCCTACGGAGACGGTGACGGACGCAGCGGCTTTGAGCGGCTGCTCGCCGACGACGCGGTCGACGTCGTCTACGTTGCCACCCCGCACGCCCACCATCACCGCATCGCGCTGGCAGCCCTCAACGCGGGCAAGCACGTCCTGTGCGAAAAGGCGCTCACCGTCAATGCACGCGAGGCCGCCGAGCTTGTGTCCGTGGCCCGGGTCAAGGGCCTGTTCCTGATGGAGGCCATGTGGAGCCGCTTCCTGCCGGGCATGCAGCGGGCTTTCGAGATCGCGGCGTCCGGCGAGCTCGGCGACGTCAAGTGGGTAGCGGCGGATCTGGGATTCCCGGCACCGTATTCGCCCACCTCGCGCCTATGGGCTCCGAACGACGGCGGCGGCGCGCTGCTTGACCTCACCGTTTACCCGCTGCTCTGGGCCCTGGGCACCCTGGGTTTCCCGGCGACCGTCAGCGCCACGGGCTGGCTGAACGAGGACGGCGTGGACGCCCAGAATGCGCTGACCCTTGGCTACCGGCACGGCGCCCAGGCGCAGCTGACCTCGTCCCTGCTGGCGTACGGCCCGCGGACCGCCACGGTGGCCGGCAGCAAGGGATTCCTGCAGTCCATCGGCTCGATCAACAACCCGAAGGAGCTGCTCGTTCGGGTTGGCTTCGACGAGCCCCGCATCGAGTCCTTCGACGTCGTTGGGCGCGGCTATAGCTATGAACTGCGCGAGGTGACGCGCTGCATCCAGCAGGACCTCGCGGAGAGTCCCGTGATGCCCCTGGAGGACTCCCTCAACACCATGCGGCTCTTCGACGGGGTGCGCTCCCAGCTGGGGGTAAGCTACCCAAACGACGCCCGCTGACGGCGTTCCCGCCGCCCCGGCCTGCATCGATTTTACGGCGGGCTCTGGACTAGCACCCCGAGTGCGGGCTTATCCTAGAGGCAACCATCGGGATTTCGCGGGAGTGGGGTGCAGGCATGGACTCAACATCAGCGCCGTTCCGCACGCGCCGCCCGCTCCGGCGGATGATCTTGGGAAGCCTCGCCGGCGTCGCCTGGCTGGCTGTCTCCGCGTCAGTTGCCACCGCAGACGACTCGGCCGCCTCCGCTCCGGCCTCGGCCGCAACGATCGTGGACGTTGCAGTGGTCCCCCTACCTCCCGACCCGGCCGCCTACCTTCCTGCCCCCGCCGGGGCAGCTTCGGATGCGGTGGCAGACGCCGTGACGGATGCCGCAGCAGCCGCGGATGTGCCGTGGACGACGGTCCCGGCGGCGGACCCTACAGTGGTACTGTCCCCGGTCGTCGAGGTGCCGCCGCTCCCGGTCACTGTCCCCGACCCGGTCCTGGTCCCCGACCCGACCCCCGTCCCGGTCCCCGATCCGACCCTCCCGGTCACTGTCCCGGACCCGGTCCCGGTCCCCGACCCGACCCTCCCGGTTCCCGACCCGGTCACTGTCCCGGACCCGGTCCCCGTCCCCGACCCGACCCTCCCGGTCGCCGTCCCCGCAGCGGGTCCTGTTCCGAACGACCCTTCGGTCGCCGGTCCCGAATCGACGCAGCCGGCCGCAACATCCACCGTCCCCACGGCACCGCCGGCGGCGACGGACCGGACTCCTGGTGACCCGGTGCTTCCCGGTCCGGTGCCGCCGGCTTCGGACCCGGCATCCGCGGCACTCGACGTAGCCCTGGCCGCGCGGGGTCCTGCCCCGTCAGCCGTTCCCGCCGGGTTCTATTCCGGCAGCACCTACCCACCGGCTCTGGATACCGCAACGCGGCCGAGAGCGGACGGACAGAAACCAGACTCCGTTCCCGCATCGGGCTCCGGCCCGGGCGCAAAGGCACCCCAGTCCCCTGCGGGCCAAGCACCCCGCGCCCCTTTTCATAACGAGAAGAATCTACCGACACCCACTGCCCTGCCCGCCGCGCCGGGTTCGGGCTCCGGCAACACCATCTCCTCCGGCGGGCCTTCAGGTGGCGCCGCTTGGCTTCCCAGCCTGTACTTGATCATTCCCACGGCCGCCGCTGAACCGATCCGCGGCCCGCTCCAGCACGCACACCCGGCCGCCGCTGCGGACCCGGGTTCATCTCCCGACTAATCGGCCGTCCCCTACCTCCACTGTGCACGGCCAACCGGGCGCTTGTGAGCGCCCGCCAACAGTCATTCAGGAGATCCCCAATGGACGCCATGGTCCGCTGCCGTCATTGCGGCACCCACCCTTCCGCCGCCCCCGCGCTGACACCGGCAGAGCCCAAACCCGAAGCGAACCCGCCTGCCGGACCGCCAACGCGCCGCAGACCGTCGCCCCGGCCGGCGGGGCGGCATCCGCCGTAGGACGCTAACGCCTTCCGACCAGGCCTTCGTGGGGCCGGGCGACGTCGGTGGGTCCGCTGGGGGACTCACCGGCAATCGCGTTCCGGCAACGTTTGGCCCCGGATGGCAGCCGTCGGTCCGCGGCCGCCATCCGGGGGGCCGTGCCGTCCCGGTATCATTCTTGGGAGGCGCCGCCTTGGCGCACGGGAACGGACGGGGACCAGTGTGACGAGTTCGCCCAATTACGACACCGCAACACTCGTCGGTGGTCGCTACCTGCTGGCCGAGATGATCGGCCGGGGCGGCATGGCTTCGGTCTACTCCGCCAAGGATACGAACCTGGGCCGGGACGTGGCCCTCAAACTCTTTGCGCCGAAGTCCACGGATCCGGAAGACATCCGGCGCCAGGAGGCGGAGGTGCAGTTGCTGGCAACTCTGAACCATCCGGGCCTGGTGACCCTCTTCGACTCCGGTGTCGATACCCGCGTTCCCGGGGAACCCCGGCCGTTCCTGACCATGGAGCTGGTGGACGGGCAGGACCTCCGCGCCCGGATCCGGCACAGCCCGCTGCCGCTCGATGAGATAGCGGTCATCGGGGCCGGCCTGTCAGACGCCCTGGCCTACGTACATTCACTCGGGATCATTCACCGGGACATTAAACCGGCCAACATCATGCTGGTTCCGCTCCGGCCCGGGGAGCCGCTGCGACCAAAACTCACGGATTTTGGGATCGCCCGCATCATGGACGGAACCCGGCTGACCGCCACCGGCACGATGGTGGGCACCGCCGCCTACCTAAGTCCGGAACAGGCCCGGGGCGCGGACCTCGGCCCTGCCAGTGACATCTATTCGTTGGGGCTGGTGCTGCTCGAAGCGATCAAAGGCGACGTCGAGTATCCGGGCAACGCCGTGGAATCCGCCGTCGCGAGGCTGCACCGTGCCCCGGCCATCCCCGATTCGGTGCCGGCCGCGTGGGCCCGGCTCATCCGGGCCATGACGGCGCTGGATCCGCAGAGCCGGCCGACTGCCGCCGAACTTGAGGTGGTGTTGCGTCACGCCCTGATTTCGCCCCGGTCCCTCCCGGGACTCCTCGTTGAAGAACGCACCCGGGTACTTCCGGCACCGCCGGCCCGGCCGCCACTGCCGCCCTCCCCCGGTCACGACGCAGGCCAGGGCCGGCCTGCCGCGTCGAACAACCTCGGCGGCCCCGCCACCGGCACCCGGTCCCTGCACCGGCTCGACCCGGACACCGTGTCCTTGCCGCCGTCGAAAACCGGCTCCCGGCCGGCGCGATCCGCCGTTCCCTTCGGGCGGGCCCGATCCGCGGTTCGCTTCGGGCGGGCCCGGCGCAGCACCCGGATGCTGCTCTTCCTTATACCCCTGGCGTTGGCGGCCGGGATCCTCGCCGTCGGCGTAGCGCTCTCGGCACCGGAACCACCCGCCGTCGTTCCCTATCCGGCCGTGACCGGGGACCTCGGCCAGCACCTGCAGGAACTCCAGGACAAGGTGGAACCATGAAGCCGACCATCCAGCCGGCCCGGGGAAACCGTCCCTGCCGCCCCGGCCCGTCCGCCGCCGGCCGGCTCCTCGGCAAGGTGGTCCTCGCCATCGTGTTGCTCTGCGGCACGGTTTCCGGCTGCGCCGCGGCCCCGGAGCTAAACGGCGATGCCGCCCGGGAACTGCAATCGCAGGTCCTTACCGTGACCGAAGCAGCCGCCGCCAACGATCCGGCAGCGGCCCTGCGGCAACTGGACGGGCTCGTCCAGAAACTGGACGAGGCGGCCGGCCGCGGCGAGGTGTCCTTCCAACGCCACCAGAGCATCCGGAAGTCCATCGATACCGTCCGCACGGACCTCAACGCCAAGCAGGCGGCCGCCGAAGCGGCGCGGGTCGCCGCCGAACAGGAAGCGGCGGCCCAGGCCCAAGCTGCCGCGCAGGCCGCAGCGGCCGCCGCCCAGGCCCAAGCCGCCGCCTCAGCTCCTGCGCCCGCGATCGCGCCTGCAGCGCCGGCGGAACCGCCGGCCGACACCGGCAAGGCCAAGGGAAAGGGCAAGGGCAAGGACTGAGTCAGTCCACTGGACCGTCAGCTCGGCCCGGACGACGCCGGGTCCAACCACGGTGGCCAAGCCGCCCGGGCCGCCCGAGCAGCCCGAGCCGAGACGGCACAACGCCCCGCGTTCCTTTCGGAAGGCGGGGCGTTGTGTGTCGCCGGACGGCTGCTAGCCGAGCATGGAGAGCACGTCGCTGAACTTCGCCGACGGCCGCATGGCGGCGGTGACCTTGGCCTCGTCCGGGTGGTAGTAGCCGCCGAGGTCCACCGGGGAACCCTGGACTGCCAGAAGCTCGCCGATGATAGTGTCCTCACCGGAGTCCAGCGCCCCGGAGACTGCGGCAAACGCTGCGGCCAGCTCGGCGTCGTCGGTCTGGCGGGACAGTTCCTGGGCCCAGAACTTGGCCAGGTAGAAGTGGCTGCCGCGGTTATCAAGCTCGCCGGCCTTGCGCTTAGGGGACTTGTTCTCCAACAGGAAGGTCCCGGTGGCGCGGTCCAGGGTGTCGGCCAGGATCTGCGCACGGGCGTTGTCCGTGGAGGTGGCAAGGTGCTCGAAGCTGACGGCGAGGGCCAGGAACTCACCCAGGCTGTCCCAGCGCAGGTGGTTTTCGCTGAGCAGCTGCTGGACGTGCTTCGGGGCGGACCCGCCGGCGCCGGTTTCGAACAGTCCGCCGCCGTTGATCAACGGAACCACTGAGAGCATCTTGGCGCTGGTGCCCAGTTCCAGGATCGGGAACAGGTCCGTCAGGTAGTCGCGCAGCACGTTCCCGGTCACCGAGATGGTGTCTTCGCCCTTGCGGATTCGTTCCAAGGTAAAGGCCGTGGCATCTTCCGGGGTCATAATGGCGAGCTGCAGGCCCTCGGTGTCGTAGTCCTTGAGGTACTCCTCAACCTTGGCGATCATCCGGGCGTCATGGGCACGGCTCTTATCCAGCCAGAAAATAGCCGGCATGGCCGAGGCGCGTGCACGGGTGACGGCCAGCTTGACCCAGTCACGGATCGGCACATCCTTGGTCTGGCAGGCACGCCAGATATCACCCGGGGCGACCTGGTGCTCGATCAGCACGGTGCCGGCGTCGTCAATGAGCTGGACGGTGCCCGCGGACTGGATCTCGAAAGTCTTGTCGTGGCTGCCGTATTCCTCTGCGGCCTGGGCCATCAGGCCGACGTTCGGGACGGTACCCATCGTGGTCGGGTCAAAGGCACCGTGGGCGCGGCAGTCGTCGATGACCACCTGGTAGATACCGGCGTAGCTGCTGTCCGGCAAGACGGCGAGCGTGTCGGCCTCCTGGCCGTCACGGCCCCACATGTGGCCGGAGCTGCGGATCATGGCCGGCATGGAGGCGTCCACGATCACGTCGGAGGGCACGTGCAGGTTGGTGATGCCCTTGTCGGAGTCAACCATGGCCAGCTCAGGCCCGTCGTTGAGGCCCTTCTTGATAGCCGCTTCAACTTCGCCGCGGATCTCCTCGGGGAGGTCCTCAAGGCCATTGAGGATCGAGGCCAGGCCGTTGTTCGGGCTCAGTCCTGCGGCGGCGATCTGGGCACCGTAGCTGTCAAAGAGTTCCGAGAAGTAAGCGGTGACAACATGGCCGAAGATGATCGGGTCCGAGATTTTCATCATGGTCGCCTTGAGGTGGGCGGAGAACAGCACACCCTCGTCCTTGGCCCGTGCCACCTGGGCCGCGAGGAAGGTGTCCAGGGCGGCCGCGCGCATCACTGTACCGTCGATGACCTCGCCGGCCAGGACGGGGAAGGCCCGCTTGAGGACCTTGACCGTGCCGTCGGCCTTGACCAGCTGGATCTTGACTTTTCCGTCGGCCTCGATGACCACGGATTTCTCGTTGGAGCGGAAATCCTCGGCATCCATGGTAGCCACGTTGGTCTTCGACGCGGAGCTCCAGGCGCCCATGCTGTGCGGGTTCTGGCGGGCGTAGGCCTTGACCGAGAGGGGTGCGCGGCGGTCCGAGTTGCCTTCACGCAGCACCGGGTTGACGGCGGAACCCTTGATCTTGTCGTAGCGGGAGCGGACGTCCGTCTCTTCGTCCGAGGAGGGGTTGTCCGGGTAGTCCGGCAGGGCGTAGCCCTGGGCCTGGAGTTCCGCGACGGCGGCCTTCAGCTGAGGCGTCGACGCGCTGATGTTGGGCAGCTTGATGATGTTGGCTTCGGGCTGCTTGACCAGTGCACCAAGTTCGGCCAGGGCGTCACTGACACGCTGCTCTTCGGTGAGGTAGTCGCCAAACGCGGCGATGATGCGGCCGGCCAGCGAAATGTCGCGGGTCTCCACTGCCACACCGGCCGTCGAAGCGAAGGCTTCGACAATCGGCAAGAACGAATAGGTTGCCAGCATCGGCGCTTCGTCGGTGTGGGTATAGATAATCTTTGCCATTGCTCGGGCGTCTCCCTGAAGGTCTGGGTATTTCCGGAATTTTGTGCCATTTCAACACCCCCTAACTTACCCGAGGGAGCGCGGTTGCCACCTACCGGCGTCGTGCTCCGACGGGTCCGTGACATCCCCGCCGGGTCGTGACAAAAATTGACAAGATACTTTACAGATTCGTCAAAGTGCCGTAGTTTCGTTCCCATCACCGCGGCCGCTACCACCGGCCGTCCCGATCTCCACCGGTTAGGACACCCATGAGAACACCCAAGACTCTGGCCACCAGCCTGCTCAGCATCTCGGCAGCAGCGCTGTTGGCGTTGAGCGCCGCGGGCGCGGCGAACGCAGCCCCGGCATCCGGCAACGCACCGACGGAAGCGTCGGGTGTCACCAGCCACGCCGTTCTCGAAACGGGCGGCGCGGAGTACTGGACGGCGGAGCGGATGCGCAACGCCGCCCCCGGTGACGTGCTGGCCGAAAAAGCGGTGCAGCGCGGCGCCGGGTCAAAGGCCGCGCTGAACCGCCCGGCGGCTGGAGCGCCGGGTACCGTCGAGGCCCTTGCCCCGAAGAAACAGGGGGCGGATATCCAGACCAAGGCGAACGCCAGCGAAACTCCGGTCAAGCACATCGGCAAGGTCTTTTTTACGCTCGGCGGCACTAACTACGTGTGCTCCGGCAATTCGGTCTCCGCCACGAACAAAAGCACCGTCTCTACGGCCGGCCACTGCATCAACGAGGGCCCGGGTGCCTTCGCCACCAAGTTCACGTTTGTCCCGGCCTACCTCAACGGGTCCGCACCCTACGGCATGTGGACGGCCAAGGCCCTCTACGCCCCGACACAGTGGAGCTCCGGCGGCGACATGACGTACGACACCGGCTTCGCGGTGATGAACACCCTCAACGGCCAGAAGCTTGCGGATGCCGTCGGTGCCTCGGGCGTGAAGTTCAGCGCTGCCCGCGGCCTGGCCTACAAGGCATTCGGCTACCCCGCGGCCGCACCCTTCAACGGTGAGTCCCTCAAGAGCTGCAGCGGCACCGCCGTCAACGACTCCTCCAACCCGCAATTCAATACCCAGGGCATTCCGTGCAACATGACCGGCGGTTCCTCGGGTGGCCCGTGGTTTATTGGAACCAGCTCCACCGGCTACCAGAACTCTGTCAACAGCTACGGCTACGGCAGTAACTCCACCACCATGTTCGGCCCGTACTGGGGATCCGTCATCCAGCAGGCCTACAACACCGCGGCCGCTTCCTAGGACAAGCAGCCACACCCACACCAGCGCGGGGTCATGCGCGGTCCATCTCCAGCAGCGGGGATGGGCCGCCGTGGCACCGCGTTGCCGTATCCGGGGGATTGGCCTGATGATGGACGCAAGGATGGACGGCGGCGATGGACGCGGCGATGGATCCGGCCGGCGGGACATGCCCGCCGTACAGGCCCAGGACTGGACATAATCCCATTGTGCCCAGCCCGTGCCGCGAAGAATGGACATGTCCCCCGGAAAGGGAGGACATGTCCATTCTTGGTGAAGCCGGGCCCGCAGAAAGCGTGCTCGCGATCCCCAGTGGAACGCGATCCCCTAGTGGAAGAAGTGCCGGGCGCCGGTGAAGTACATCGTGATGCCGGCCGCATTGGCCGCGGCGATGACCTCATCGTCCCGAACCGAGCCGCCGGGCTGCACCACTGCACGGACACCGGCATCGATCAGGATCTGGAGCCCGTCTGCGAACGGGAAAAACGCGTCCGACGCCGCCACGGCACCGCGGGCACGTTCCGGGGCACCCGTGGCGTCGGCGTTCGAGGCGCCGCCCGCGCCCTCAACTTCGGAGTCCACGCTCACGCCGAGTGAGTTGGCCCGCTCGACGGCGAGCCTGCAGGAATCGAGCCGGTTGACCTGGCCCATACCGATGCCCACGGCGGCGCCGTTCTGTGCCAGCAGGATGGCATTGGATTTGGCAGCCCGGCAGGCGGTCCAGGCGAAGGCAAGGTCCGCAAGCGTCCCGGGATCCGCGGCGTCACCGGCGGCGAGGGTCCAGTTGGCCGGGTCATCACCCTCGGCGTCTACCTTGTCCGTGGCCTGGACCAGCATGCCGCCGGAAACCTGGCGGAACTCCGTCGGGTAACGGCCGTAACCTTCGGGCAGGGCCAGGAGGCGGATATTCTTCTTCTTGGACAGGATTTCCACCGCTTCGTCCTCGAAACCCGGGGCAATCACCACCTCGGTGAAGATGCCGGCGACGGTCCGCGCCATGCCGGCGGTGACGGTGCGGTTGGCCGCGATCACGCCGCCAAATGCGGAGACCGGATCGCAGGCGTGCGCCTTGGCGTGCGCGTCCGCAATCGGGTCGGCGGCGGAGGCGGAACCCACAGCCACACCGCAGGGGTTGGCATGCTTGATGACCGCAACGGCGGGCTCAGCGAAGTCGAACGCAGCGCGCAGGGCGGCGTCAGCGTCGACGAAGTTGTTGTAGCTCATTGCCTTGCCGTGCAGCTGGTCGGCCTGGGCGATGCCGGCCGGGGCGGCCTTGTCCACGTAGAGGGCGGCCTGCTGGTGCGGATTTTCGCCGTAGCGCAGCACCTCGGAGCGTTCCAGGGCCAGTCCGGCGTAGGCAGGCCAATCGATGACGCCGTCGCCGTCCTCGTCGAGGAACTGGCTGGCAGTCCAGCCGGCCACGGCAGTGTCATAGGCGGCGGTGTGCGCGAAGGCCTTGGCGGCGAGCCGGCGCCGGGCCTTCAGGTCAAAGCCGCCGGAGGCGGCGGCAGCAACGACGTCGTTGTACGAGGAGGGGTCCACCACAATGGCGACGGCGGCGTGGTTCTTCGCGGCCGAACGCACCATCGCCGGGCCCCCGATGTCGATCTGCTCAACGACGTCGTCCTGCGCAGCGCCGGACTTCACGGTTTCCACGAAGGGGTAGAGGTTCACCACCACCAGGTCGAACGGCTCGATGTCCAACGACGCGAGCGTCTCCATATGGGCCGGGACGCGGCGGTCGGCGAGGATGCCGCCGTGCACGCGCGGGTGCAGGGTCTTGACGCGGCCGTCGAGCATTTCCGGCGAGCCGGTGACTTCCTCGACTTCCTGCACCGGAATGCCTGCGGCGGCAATCTTTTTGGCGGTGGAGCCGGTGGAGACAATCTTGACGCCGGCTTCGTGCAGGCCCCTCGCGAGCTCCTCCAGACCGGTCTTGTCGTAGACCGAAATCAGGGCCCGGCGGATGGGGACACGGTCGATGGATACACGGTCAAGCGGCGTGAAGCTCACAAAAGTCTCCGTCTTATATCGCGGCGGGGCCGCGGGTGGTGGGGATGGGCACAGTTTATCGTGTCGGGCCGCCGGGACTTCCCGCGCGCCGGAGTTATGAAGCGCAGCGCAGCGGCGGAGGGCCACGTAGAATTTCCCAGGAGGCTTTAATGAATACATACACCACTGTGCCCAGCGGCGAACAGGTGGTCCAGGAACTGCCGTGGCGCTGGCGTGTGCAGGGCCGGATCTTTCTGATCGGCGGCCTGGGCTTTATGTTCGATGCCTGGGACGTCACGCTCAACGGCATCCTCATTCCGCTGTTGTCCAAGCACTGGTCCCTGAGCCCCGGGGAGGCCGCCTGGATCGGAGCCTCGAACCTTATCGGCATGGCCCTGGGCGCATTCGTCTGGGGCACCATCGCGGACACCATAGGGCGCAAAAAGGCGTTCACCGCCACGTTGTTGATCTTCTCGGTGTTTACGGTGTTCGGCGCCTTCTCCCCCGACTTCCTTTGGTTTGTGGTGTTCCGGTTTTTGGCCGGCTTCGGTTTGGGCGGCTGCATCCCGGTGGACTATGCCCTGGTGGGCGAATTCACGCCCCGCAAACAGCGCGGCAAGGTCCTCACCGCGATGGACGGCTGGTGGCCGATCGGGGCCGCGTTGTGCGGATTTGTGTCCGCCGGGCTGGTGGCGCTTTACGGGGACTGGCGGCTGACCATGCTGGTGATGGTGCTTCCGGCGTTGCTGGTGTTCTGGGTCCGCCGCAGCGTCCCCGAGTCCCCGCTGTTCCTGATCCGCAACGGCCGCCGGGAGGAAGCCGCCAAGGTGATCGACGACCTCGTCGCCGCGACCGGGGCCGAGCCCCGCGCCTACAGCCTGCCCGAGGCGCAAGACGCGCCCCGGCTCTCCGCCGGCAGCGCCTGGACCCAACTGCGCGCGCTCTGGCAGTACAACTGGAAGATCACAACGGCGGCGTGGTCCCTGTTCTTCAGCATCCTGCTCGTCTACTACCTGTCGCTGACCTGGATGCCGAGGATCCTGATCGGCGCCGGCTTCGAGGAGTACAAGGCCTTCCTCACCACCGCCTCCATGGCCGCCGTCGGGCTCCTGGGTGTGGTGGTGGCCGCGCTGCTGGTGGAACGGGTGGGACGGAAGTGGATCCTGGCAATCACCGGACCGCTCTCCGCGCTGACCCTGGTGATCGTGGCGTTTGTGGTGGACATCCCGACGGCGGCCGTGTTCTGGCTGCTGGTCTTTGGCTTTGTGGTCCAGGTAGCCATTCCGGTGCTTTACACCTATGTTTCCGAGCTGTATCCGACCGAACTGCGCGGCTCGGGCTTTGGCTGGGCCTCGACGTTCTCCCGGCTCGGCGCAGGGTTCGGTCCGCTGATTTTCGCGGCGTTCCTGTGGCCGGAGCTGGGTCTGGCGACGTCATTCGCCCTCGCCGGCGGGTTGGTGCTGCTCAGTGTGCTGTGGATGGCGTTCTTCGCTCCCGAAACGAAGCAGCGCCAGCTCGCCTAGCTCCCTCCCCGTTCCCCCGTCCCCCGTTCCGTCCCCCGTTCCCCCGTTCCCAACTGACTCGCAGCTCAGGTCGTTTTGGGGGCTCAAAACGACCTGAGCTGCGAGTCAGTTGGGCTGCCAGCCGCGGCCGGCGAGGGCAGTCAGCACCTTGGCGACGGCGGCGCGTGCGTCGTTCTCCATGTGCCGTTTCGAGATTCGGACCAGGATCCAACCGGCGCCGTTGAAATCCTCTTCCCTGGCGATGTCCCGGACGATCTGCGCCGCGGCTGAGTGCACGGCTCCCTCGTACTCCACAGCAACCCGGTGCTCCGGATAGGCCATATCCGGTTCACGTACGATACCGGAGCCCAGGACCGTGACCGCGTTCAGTGTCGGCTCCGGCAGGCCAGCGCGACCCAGTGCGAGCCGAAGCCTCGTCTCCGGGCCCGAGTCCGCGCCGATCCTGGCCTGCTCCAAGGCGAGCCGGGCCTTGCGGATGCCGGGCGTACCCCGGTGCCGGTCCAGCATCTCAGCGAGTTGCTCCGGACTGGCATAAGGCGCGGACCGGTTCTCAAAGGCAGGCCGGGGATGGCGCAGCAGATGGTCCGCTACCACTGTTAGTTCGTCGATGCTCATCTTTCGGGCACAGTCCAGCCACGTCCTGGTCCGGGTGGTGACCAGGACGCCGTCGAGCCGGGTGATTTCGTCGTCGAAGAACTGCCCGACGTGGCCGATCACGCCCCTGCGCCGCGGTATTGCCATCGTGTCCGGCCGGGAGATATGGATGCCTGGAGCAGAGGAGCCCGGCAGGAATCCCGGGAAGTCCCAGATCAGAAAGGCTGTCGCATGGGATGCTGCGGAGAATTGCGTCACAAGGGTGAGGGGACGAGCCTGCAGATCCAATGCGGCGGACGGTTTTGACGGCAGCCGGATCCCGCGGCTCGGAACATCCAGGGAGCGATGCCTGAGCCGGCGCCGGCTGGCTCCGGCATCAAGTGCCTCCTGGAGTGTAAAGGGCGCCAGTCCGAGCGGCGCCGGAAGCGGCCGCGGTGTCTTCATCGACCCATCGTCGCAAAGCCGAGGACTTCGCCGGAGGGTTATCCACAAGCCATGGCGGGTGAACCCAACTGACTCGCAGCTAAGGCCGTTTTGAGCGCCCAAAACGGCCTTAGCTGCGAGTCAGTTGGGGGCGCTAGTTGGGGGGGCGCTACTTGGGGGGCGGGGGCGCTAGTTGGGTCGAGGGGCGGCGAGGGCGGCCAGCGTGGCGACCAGCAGCCGGCGCTCCACGACCTTGATCCGCTCGTGCAGGGATTCCTCGGTCTCGCCGTCCGAGACCGCCACGGCTTCCTGGGCGATGATCGGCCCGGTGTCCACGCCGGCGTCGGCCCAGTGCACCGTGCAGCCCGTGACCTTGACGCCGTAGGCGAGCGCATCGCGGACCCCGTGGGCGCCGGGGAATGAGGGCAGCAGGGCCGGGTGGGTGTTGAGGTATTTGCCGCCGAACGAGTCAATGAACTCCGCGCTGACAATCCGCATAAAGCCTGAGGACACCACGACGTCGGGCGAATACGCGGCGACAGCACCGGTCAGCGCGGCGTTCCAGTCAGCCCGGTCCGGATATGCCTTGAAGTCCACCTCGAAGGTCGGGATGCCGGCGGCGGCAGCACGCTGCACCCCGTAGGTTCCGGGCCGGTCCGCCCCGACGGCGGCGATCCCGACGTCGAGATCGCCCGCCGCGACAGCGTCGATGACGGCCTGGAGATTGGACCCGGTGCCGGAGACGAGGACTACGATGCGCATGGTCCTAGCTTATGGGGCCGCTCGCGTAGGCTGGAAAACATGAATCCCCCGAACGACTCCGCCTCCGGCCCGGGCGGCCAGCACCCGCTCAGCGACGCAGCCAAAGCCGCGCAGGCAAAAACCCATCTGCTGTTCCGGAGCTTTATCGTGGCGGTGCTGGGATCGTTTTTCGTCTACCAGCTGGATATCAGCTACCTCTGGCTCAGCGGACTCCTCACGGCCGTTGCCGCCGTACTGGGAATTATGGTGCTGGTCCGCTACGCCAGGCTCAAGGAATCCAAGCTGGTGCTGTTCGGGACGATTTCCGGTCTGGTGGTCGTGGCCATCCAGGTGGTGCTGCTGCTGACCTCAGTGCTGTTCTTCAACCAGGTCCGGGACTACCAGCAATGCAGCCGCCACGCCCTCACCCAGTACGCGTCGTCCATCTGCCAGACCCAGCTGGAAAAATCGCTGCCCCAGTTCCGCTAAACACGGCGCCCGGTTACCGGGATGCCGTCTCCAGCTCCGATTCACGCAGCGTCTGCTGGCGTTCCAGCCACGGTCCCGCGACAGAGCCGATGACGACGCCGACGGCGACCTCCACGGCCAGGAACACCGCCATCCGAAGCGGGTCGGGACCAATCTCGGTGAGCCGTCCGATCCCGGCGGATCCCCCGGCCAGCCAGGCCAGGCCGGCACCGAGCAGCCCGGCGATGCTGCCTACCATCGCGCCGAGCACCAGTGTGGAAGCCGTGGCCGTGAACCAGCGGGCGTGGATCTTGATGGAGAGCCATTCGTCAAAGTGGTTTTCGCCTTCGCGCAGGAACCACCACCCGGCCAGCGTGCCGGCGAGGACCGGCACCACCAGCGCAGCCGCCGCATAGTCCAGCGTCCCGGCTGGCAGCGCCGCGAACACCGGGATCGACGGCAGGGGTCCGACGGCGGTGCCGAGCGCCCCCGCTTGGGAGCCGATGCCAAGGGCGACGCCCGCCCCGGACGTCCAAGCGAGCGCGACCACCGCCAGGTTGGGCAGGAATCCGAGCTGCGCGATGGTCAGGGCGGCACCCCCGAAGGGTCCGGCCTCAAGCCCCTCGTAGACCGCGATCACGAGGTTCCAGTGGATAAACAGGGTAACGGCAAGCAGGACGCAGCACATCGCCAGGCTGGCTGTCAGCGCCACGAAGCCGGCTTTGACCGCGGAGCCCAGGTAGGAACCGGCCCAGCGCGAGTGTTGACTGGTCCGGGAGAGCCAGGCGACGGCGTCGACGCCGATCAGCCGGCTCCAGGAACCGGCCTCGCGGCGGGCTCCGACCACCATGCCGGTGCCGAACGGGATCAACGGGATAAGCGCGGCGGACCACAGGCCCACGCCGACGTCGGCGGTGCGGCAAATGAAGCCGGTGGCCAGGCCAAAGCCTGCGTACACCAGCGAGGACCCCAGCAGCGCCTGCCAAAGCTGGTCAGTATAGGAGGCCCGGGCGAGCCGGCGGCCGGCGCGCCAGGCAAGCAGGAACGGGATCAGCGTCAACCCCAGCGGGGTAAGGGACAAAACGCCGGACTGAGGTTGGGCTGTCGCGCCCATGCCAACGGTGTCCAGCAGTAGCGGAACACCGTGGATAAGCAGCCAGGACTGGCCTGAGAGGCGGGCCAGCACGTCGGTGGCGCCGTTCTGAAATCCCGCGGTGGCCCACACGACAAAAATCGGGGCGGCCACCATCAGGGCGGAAATGACGGCTGCCTGCGCGGACTCGAGGGCTCCCTGCAGCCATAGCGGCATCGGAAGTCCACGTTCCCCGGTCTGATCAGCGCGCAGTTTCATCGTGTTCCATGGTGCCACGCGCGCGCCCCCCCTGCCGGTGCGACAGGCGCAACTGCCGCACTTCACTGCACTTCCGCCCGCTGACGACGGTTCATCCGGCATTCCACACCGACACGAAGCAGCGCTTTTTTCCTGTCTCGGCCGTAAAATTGGAGTGTCCGCAATCAGTGGTTGGAGGCACAAAATGACTACCGCATCTCCACATGCACACGGCGTTCACTTCGGACGGACAGATGTCCAGAACGTCGGCATGGGTGTTGGTACCGTCCTTATCGTCGTGGGCATCCTGGGATTCATCCCGGGCATCACCACGCAGTACAGTTCCTTGGCGTTCTTCGGACCCGGATCCACGGCCCTGTTCCTGGGCCTGTTCCAGGTATCGATGCTGCTGAACATCGTTCAACTCGCGATTGGCGCCACCGGCTGGGCCACGTCCCGGAACCCCGTGGGTTCCCGGAACTTCCTGATGGGCTTTGGCCTGCTGTACATCATCCTTAGCGTCTACGGGCTCATCGTCGGGGTGGGTTCGGCGGCCAATTTCCTGTCGCTGAACGCCATCGATGCCTGGGCCTTTATGATCCTGGGCCTGGCAATGGCCGGCGCCGGTTGGCTGATGTCCAGGCATCTGGCCGAAGACGCAAATACCCGGTAAACGAACCACCGGGACCAAGGGAGCCGCGAATGAGTACCGTTTCATAGTAAGCAGAAAATTCGTTCTACCTGCTGGTGCAGCCACTGCGTAAAAGCGCAGTTGCTGCACCAGCTTCTGTGTGGCGGCGTCCGGGCGGGATGCATCGAGCGGCGGAGGGTGCGGGTCGCAAAACCTCGCTTCTGTAAATATTTTCATTTTACTTAGGGCAAAATCATTGACCCGCTAAAAATCTTCACTATAGTTATGTGAGTCAGCTCACCAAGTGAAGGACATCGAATGACCACCGAAAGCGCCACGGGCAGCGTCCCGGTAGCTACCAGTGCACTGCTTGCCACCGTCGGCAACAAGGTGCGCTCCATGCGCAAGGAAAAAGGCATGACGCTCGCTAAGCTTTCGGAGATCACGGGCCTCAGCCCGGCAATCGTCAGCCAGATCGAACGCGGCCTGGCCAACCCGTCCTTCACCACCCTGGCGCAACTGGCCCACGGCCTGGACATCCCGGTCGGGAAATTCTTTGTCGGCCAGGAAAAGCCCAGGTCCCCGGTGGTCCGCAAAGCCGATCGGCGCAACCTGAAGGGCGTCACCAAGAAGTCAGTAGGCGAGGCGGTCTATGAGCTGCTCACGCCTGATCTTAACGGCGCTCTCGAGGCCCAATGGATTGTCAGTCCGCCCGGCCACGACACCAGCGCCACTCCTTTCCGCCACAGCGGCGAGGAGTTCGGGCTCATCCTCTCCGGCCGGAAAGACATTTTCCTGGACGGGGAATGCTATTCGCTCGAGGCCGGCGATTCCATCACTTTCGCCTCGGACACCCCGCACTGGTACAAAAACAGCTACGAAGAGGTATGCGTAGCAATCTGGGTTAACGCACCTCACGCGTGGTAGCGGCGCCGACCCCAAGCGGCCCCTACCGTCCCACCCACTGTCGCTGTCTGACCCTGACCGCCGACAGTCCTTGCCACATTCGCAGCCACCGACCGTAATCCCCGGACGGCGATGCGTCATACCCTCCCACGCCCCCAAGGCGTAAGCGTAAGGACACTTCCATGCTTGAAACACCCATGCTGAACACTCCGCAGCCCGACGACGACGTCGCGGCAACCACCCGCCCGGCCGCCAAGAAGTTCGCCCCTGAAGTCCGCAGGGGCCTGCTGAGCCTGGGCCTCGGCAACGCCCTGGAATGGTACGACTGGATGGTCTTCGGCCTCCTCTCGGCGTTCATTGGCCCGAACTTCTTTCCAAGCACCGACCCCCTCTCCGCGACCCTGAACACACTCGCCGTCTTCGCCGTCGGGTTCGCGTTCCGGCCGCTCGGCGGCGTGCTGCTGGGCACCCTGGCCGACCGGATCGGCCGGCGCCGGGTGATGCTGCTCTCCATCATGCTGATGGCGGGCACCACCCTGGTCATCGCCGTCACGCCCAGCTACCAGGAGATCGGTGCTTGGGCCGGGATCATCCTCGTCATCTGCCGCGTCCTGCAGGGCATCTCCACCGGCATCGAGGCCCCGCTCTCCACCTCGCACGCCGTGGAGCTGGCTCCGGAAGGCCGTGAAGGCTACGTCGCCGGGATCATGTCCTTCTACGTCAACATCGGCATCCTGCTCGCCTCACTGGTCAGCTTCCTCTGCAGCCTCACGCTCGGCGGGGCCGTGATGGGTGACTGGGGCTGGCGGGTGCCGTTCTTTATCGGCGCTGCCTTTGGCTTTGTTGTCCTTTACCTTCGCCGCGCCTTGCCGGAAACCATGAACCCGGAAGAGCTGGCCAACAACTCCGCCGGCGCCGTCTGGACCGGGGTCCGTAAACACTGGCTTTCCGTGCTGGCGATCGTTTTTGTTGTCGGCGCGGCCCAGGCCTACAACTACGCCTGGAACGTGGGGCTGCCCAGCGCCGCCCGCAGCAACTTCAAGGAAGATCCCACGGCTGTCTTCGCCCTCACCACCGTCCTGGGCGTGATCCTCGTGGTGGGCAGCTGGATCATCGGGAAGCTGGCTGACGGCCGGTCCATGTCCCGCTGGTTCCTCGTCACCCGGATCCTGGCCATTCCTTCCGTCTTCCTCATGCTGATGTACGTCCAGCCCGGCATCGGCGGGTTCGCCGCGGTCCTGCTCGGCGGTTCCCTCGTCCTGGTGCTGAACATGACCCTCTACAACGTGGTCAGCACCTCGCTGATGCCCAAAAACTGCCGCGGCACCGGTGTGGCGCTGGGCTACGGCATTGGCGTCGCGCTCTTCGGCGGCACCGCGTCCTTCCTCCTGGTCTGGCTGCAGTCCGTCGGCGCCGGCTGGGTCTTCCCGGTGTACGTCGCGGTCCTCTCCGTCCTGTCCATCGTCCTCTACCTCGCCGCCCGCCGTGCCAACGGCATCTTCGTCGGAAACTAAGGATCCCTCCATGAATTCCATGACTTCCCTTGAACTCAGCACCACGACGGCGGACCTCACCGCCCCCGTGATCTCCCGCTCCGATGTCCTTGTGGTGGGCGGTGGCCCCGCAGGTGTCGCCGCCGCCGTGACGGCAGCCCGGGCCGGCTCCTCCGTCACCCTGCTGGAACGCTACTCCTCGCTCGGCGGGCTCGCCTCCGGCGGGATGGTCCTGGTCCTCGATGACATGATCAACGGCCAGGAAATCACCGTCACGGGCATCGTCTCCGAATACGTCGAACGGCTGCAGAAGCTGGGCCTGGCCATCGTCCCGCCCGCGGAGGACCGCAAGGCCTCCGAGGAACTGTGGAACAAGTGGGGCCGCTTCGGTACCTTCGACTTCCACACCCACGTCACACCGAAGCCCATCTGCTACGCAGCGGCCTTTGATCCCGACGGCTGGAAGCGGATCTCCAACGACCTCGTCCGGGAAGCCGGCGTGAACCTGCGCCTGCACTCCTGGTTCTCCCGCCCGATTGTGGACAACGGCGTGATAAAGGGTGTCATCTGCGAGACCAAGTCCGGCCCGCAGGCCTTTATGGCCGACGTTGTCATCGACACCACCGGCGACATCGACGTCGCGTCCCGGGCCGGCGCCAGCCACATCAAGGACAGCTACCTCACCACCTTGGTCTTCCGGCTCGGCAACGTCGATACCAACGCCGCCGAGGCGTTTGAGCAGGCCAACCCCAAGGAAGCCCGAGCCATCAACCGCACCATCAAGCGCCTCCTCGGCGGCGCCTGGGAGCTGTGGTGGCTGAAAACCCCGATTGACGGCGTGGTCTGGTGCAATGCCCCGCACATGACCGGCTACGACGGCGTCGACCCGGCGGACATGACCGCGGCCGAGTTCGCGGCCCGGGACAAGATCTCCGAGGCCGTGGACTACGTCCGCGCCAACCTCCCCGGCTTCGAGAAGTGCTACATGCTCGACGTCGCCTCCCAGATGGGTGTTCGGCAGACCCGCCTGCTGGAGGGCGAGTACGTCATGACCAAGGATGACGTCACCACCCGCCGGCACTTTGCCGATACCGTAGCCCGCGGCCGGGACTACTACTACCCGTACCGCTCGCTGCTGCCGAAGGAAGTGGACCAGCTGCTTGTGGCCGGACGCCACTATTCCGCGACCCCCGAGGCGCAAAAGATGTCCCGCGAGATCCCGCCCTGCATGGCCATGGGCCAGGCCGTCGGCGTCGCCGCCGCGCTGGCCGTCCGGAACGGCACCCTGGTCCGCGACGTCTCCGCAGCGGAAATCCAGCAGGGCATGCGCGTCCACGGCGCGGACCCGGGCGACGTCCCGTCGTCGAACGCCACCCTGGACCTGGATTCGGTGGTGGCGGTATGAGCCTGGCTATCGATGACCTGCCGGGCGCGGCAGCCGCGCCCGGGACGGCACCAGCGCCCGCCGGCACGCCCTTGCCGCTGGACGGAATCAAGATCGTGGACTTCACCCAGGTGTTTATGGGCCCGTCCTGCACCCAGCTCCTCGGCGACTACGGCGCTGACATCATTAAGGTCGAACGCCCCGGCGCCGGGGACATCTCGCGCAACTCGTTCCCGGACAAGGACGGCCAGGACAACCCGATCTTCCTGTCCATCAACCGGAACAAGCGCAGCATCTCCGTGGACACCCGCACCGAGGAGGGCAAGGCAGTGCTCCGCCGCCTGCTTTCCGATGCCGATGTGGTGGTCAGCAACTTCCGCTCCGGCGTGATGGAGCGGATGGGCTTTGGCTATGAGGAGCTCAAGGAACAGAACCCGGGCATCATCTGGGCCTCCGGAACGGGTTTTGGCCCCATCGGTCCTTACTCGCACAAGGGCGGCCAGGACGCGATCGCCCAGGCCTACTCCGGTGTCATGTGGCGCCGCGAATCGGACGACCAGAAGCCCTCGATCTACCCCACCACGCTGTGTGACTACATCACCGGCATGCACCTGATGCAGGGCATTCTGCTGGCGCTGCGCACCCGCGAAACCGCCGGCGTCGGGCAGAAGGTGGAGGTGACCATGTACGACTCCATGCTGCACCTGCAGATGCAGGAGGCGTGTATGCAGCTCAACCGCGGCTACGAGGTCAACTGGGGTGCCATGCCGCTCAGCGGCGTTTTCGAAACCACCGACGGCGCCGTGTGCATGGTGGGCGGTTTCACGCCGGACCCGCTGGCGCGGATCTCCGAAGCCCTGGGCCTGGCCGAGGACCTCACGCTCCGGCCCGAGTTCGCCAATCTGGAGCAGCAATTCCAGCACAAGCCGGAGCTGCAGGCGATCTTCCGCGAGCGCATCGCCACGAACAGTACCGAATACTGGACCACAAAGCTGGAGGACCAAGGCCTGCTGAACGCCCCGGTGCACACCTTGGAGCAGGCCCTCGCCGACGCGCAAACGCACGCCAACGGCATGATCGTGGAGGCCGAGCACCCCGGCGTCGGAACTGTGCGGATGCTCAACGCACCGATCCGGCTCTCCGCGACCCCGCCCACGGTTCGCCGGCCCGCCCCGCAGCTTGGCCAGCACAACGTGGAGGTGCTGCTGGAAAACGGTTTCGACGCCGACGCCATCAAACGCCTGCAGCAGCTGGGGGTGCTGAAGTGACGTCCGTTGCAGAAGCTGGGGAGACCAGGGTGGATCAGGTCACCTTGGTCATCGAGAACCACGTTGCCACTGTGGTCATCGACCGCCAGCACGTGCTCAACGCCGTCGACAGCACCGCCCAGGCACGGCTCAACGCGATCTGGGCGCAACTGGAAGCAGATCCGGACGTCCGCGCCGTCGTCATCACCGGCGCCGGCACCCGGGCGTTCTGCGTCGGAGCGGACATGTCCACCGCCGCTGCGGACAAGACCGGGCTGCAGTATTGGGCCGGCCTGGACCCGAACGGCTTCGGCGGCCTCAGCCTGCGCACCAGCCTGGACATCCCGGTTATCGCCAAGGTCAACGGCTATGCGCTTGGCGGTGGGATGGAGATCGTGCTCGGCGCGGACATCGTGGTCGCCGCGGACACCGCGCGCTTTGGCCTGACTGAACCGCGCGTCGGGCGTTTGGCGCTCGACGGCGGCATCCACCAGCTGGTGCGGCGTATCCCCTACACGCAGGCGATGGGCATGCTCCTGACCGGACGGAAAGTGCCGGCCGCCGAAATGCAGTCCATGGGCCTGGTCAACGAGGTGGTCCCCGCAGGGGACCTCGACGCCGCGGTGCAGCGCTGGCTGGACCAGGTCCTCGCCTGCGCCCCCACTTCCGTGCGGGCAGTCAAACAAATGGTCACCCGGACCGGGCACCTGACTGCCACCGAGGCGCGCGGCCAGCGGCTGCCGGCCCTCATGGCGGCGCTTGACAGCGCGGACTCGGCGGAGGGTGTACGCGCCTTCCAGGACAAGCGCGCGCCGGTCTGGCCGGGACATTAGAGATGCAGCCCTTTGAGCGACCAAAAACTAAGGAGAAGCAGATGCGGCAGTCACTGGCACCCGGAGTGTGGGGTGTTCTCGCAACGCCATTCCAGGGCAGCACCCTGGATGTCGACACCGACAGCCTCGCCCGTCTCGTGGCCTACTACGAATCCATCGGTGCTACCGGCCTGACCGTCCTGGGTGTGTTCGGCGAGGCCGCGGCCCTGACCCCGGCGGAACGCGGCTTGGTCTTGGAAGTCGTTGTCGAGGAAACGACCCTTCCCCTGGTGGTGGGCGTAACCTCGCTCTACACCGGCACGGCTGTCGAGGAAATACGGGCAGCCCAGGCCGTGGCCGGCGAGCGCCTCGCAGCCGTGATGGTGCAGGCCAACTCCGCTAACCCCGCCGTGGTCAGCGCGCACCTGAACGCGATCCATCAGGCAACCGGCGCCAACGTGGTGCTGCAGGACTATCCGCTGGCCAGCGGAGTCAGCATCAGCACCGAAGCGCTGATCTCGGTGGTGCAGGCATGCGGCCACGTCATCGCCGTCAAGGCCGAGGCGCCGCCCACCTCCGTGGCCATCGCACGGCTCAGCCGGGCCCTCGAAGTGTCCGTGTTCGGCGGGCTCGGCGGCCAGGGGCTGCTGGACGAGCTGCAGTCCGGTGCCGCCGGTGCCATGACCGGATTCTCCTACCCCGAGGCCCTGATCGCCTGCGTCCGCGCCTGGCAGCGGGACGGGTACGAGGCGGCCCGGGACGCACTGCTGCCCTACCTGCCGCTGATCAACTTCGAGCAGCAGGCCCGGATCGCGCTGTCCGTCCGCAAGGAGTGCCTGCGCCGGCGGGGCCTCATCGCCGACGCCGGCGTCCGCGCCCCGGCCGCGCCGTTCCCGGAAACCCTCCGGCTGAGCATGCTCACGCACCTGGCGGAGGCCGCGGCGGCCCTTGACGCACGGCCCCCCGAACCGGTCACGGTGCCGGCCACGGTCATCCACACAACGGCAGGGAGTTTCTGATGGACCTCGGAATCAGCACAAAGACCGCATTTGTGGCCGCGTCCACCGGCGGCCTGGGGCTTGCCATCGCCCGAGCCCTCGCCGCCGAAGGCGTGCGTGTGGCCGTCACCGGCCGGCGCCAGGTCCGCGCCAAGGAAATCGTGGCCGAACTGACGGACGCCTACGGGCCGGGCGCCGTCGCGATCGAGGCGGACCTCGGCACGGCCGAAGGGGTGGCGGCCGCCGTCGAGCAGGCCGTGGCGGAACTCGGCCCTATCGACATCCTTGTGCTCAACGGGCCCGGCCCCAAGCCCGGCGCTGCGGCCACCCTCAGCGCGGACGACCTCGCGGCCGCCTTCGACCTCCTGGTCAAGCCGCACCACGCGCTCATTTCCCACGTGCTGCCTGGCATGCGGGAACGGCGCTGGGGACGGATCCTCGCCGTCGGCTCCAGCGGTGTGGTGGCGCCGCTGACTAACCTGGCCGTGTCCAACACCGGGCGCGCAGCGCTGGCCGGCTACCTGAAAACCCTCGCCGCCGAGGTCGCGCTGGACGCCGTCACGGTGAACATGCTCCTTCCCGGCCGCATCGCCACCGACCGCGTAGCCGAATTGGACCAAGCCGCCGCCAAGCGCCGCGGCAGCACCGTCGAGGAAATCCAGCTCGAGTCCCGCAAGACCATACCCGCCCGCCGCTACGGCGAACCCGCGGAGTTCGGCGCTGCTGCCGCGTTCCTCTGCAGCACTCCGGCCTCGTACATCACCGGCATCGCGCTGCGGTGCGACGGCGGCCTGATCCGCAGCCTCTAACCGACCGCTTCCAGACCTCCGAACTCTTCCCGACCACCCGAAGGAACACCATGACTTCCACGGCAACAGACTTCACCACCCCCGCAGAGACCTCCGCCGACCGCGAACTCATCACCGCCCGGCACCTCATCAACGGCCAATGGCTCGGCAGCGCAGACACCGAGCGGTTCAACCCGGCCCGGCCCGGCGAGCTCGCTGCCCTCTCCCCCAGCGGCACCGCCGCGGACGTCGACGCCGCCGTTAGCGCAGCCGCCGCCGCGCAGCCGGCCTGGGCTGCACTGCCGGCCCCCTCCCGCGGCGCGATCCTGCTGGCCGCCGGCAATCTGCTCCTGGACCGCCAAGCCGCCATCGCCGGGGACCTGGTCCGTGAGGAAGGCAAGACCCTCGCCGAGGCCAAGGGCGAGGTCAAGCGTGCCGCCGACGTGCTGCGCTTCTTCGGCTCCCTCGGCTGGGCCGCGACCGGCGAAGTCCTCCCCAGCGGCCTGCCGGACACCACCATCACCACCAGGCGCGAGCCGCTCGGCGTCGTCGGGCTGATCACGCCCTGGAACTTCCCCATCGCCATCCCGGCGTGGAAATCCGCCCCCGCGCTGATCAGCGGCAACGCCGTGGTGATCAAACCGGCCGAGCTCACTCCGCTCTCCGCCACCCACCTCGCCCGCGCGCTGCAGGACGCCGGGCTGCCCGCCGGGGTGTTCAACGTGGTGCACGGCAAGGGCCGGGTGGTGGGCGACGCCCTGGCCCGCGACCCGCGGATCGCGGGGCTGTCCTTCACCGGTTCGACGGCGGTGGGCCTGGGCCTGCAGGAGATCCTGAACGCCCGCCGGGCCCGGGTGCAGCTGGAGATGGGCGGCAAAAACGGTGTTCTGGTGCTTGACGACGCCGATGCCCGCAAGGCCGCCAAGGTGGTCGCCGCCGGAGCGTTCGGGCTCACCGGCCAGGCCTGCACCGCAACGTCCCGCGTCTACGTCACGCCCGGCATCCGCTCGGAATTCCTTGCCGCACTGACGGAGGAGGCCGCGGCGTACACGCCCGGGGACGGACTGGACGCTGCGATGGGTGCCGTGGTGAGCCGGCAGCAGTTCGAGCAGAACCAGGCGGCGGTGCGCTCCGCCGTCGAACGCGGCGCCACGCTGCTGGCCGGTTCATACGACGGCGACCCCGCCGGGCCGCTGGTCTTCCCGGCGGCGGTGCTCACCGAGCTGCCGTTCGATGACGCCGCCGTGTCCGAGGAGATCTTCGGCCCGGTGGTGGCCGTGCTGGAGGTCGCCGACTACCAGGCCGGACTCGCCGCGATCAACGATTCCCGCTACGGCCTCACCGCCGGCATCTGCACCGATTCGCTGGCGTTCGCCACGGACTTCGCCGCGCGGGCGCAGGCCGGCGTTATTAAGGTCAACCGTCCGACGGCGGGCCTGGACCTCAACGTGCCGTTCGGCGGCGTCAAGGACTCCTCCACAAACACATTCCGCGAACAAGGAAAGTCGGCCCTGGACTTCTTCACCTGGGGCAAGACCGTCTACACGGGGGTGTAGCCCACCATGACGTACGTGATCGCCCAGCCCTGCGTAGATGTCAAGGACAAGGCGTGCATCGACGAGTGCCCGGTGGACTGCATTTACGAGGGTGAACGGGCGCTGTACATCCATCCCGCCGAGTGTGTGGACTGCGGCGCCTGCGACCCGGTCTGCCCGGTCGAAGCGATCTACTATTCGGAGGACGTTCCGGATGAGTGGGCCGACTACGTCCGGGCCAACGCCGAGTTCTTCGAGGAGCTCGGGTCACCACAGGGGGCCGCCACGGTCGGGAACCTGGGCCGCGACCACCCGGTGGTGGACCGGGAACCCGTACCGGCCCGCTAGGTCCCGGCGTGCGGAGCCGGCGCGGTGTTGTCGCGGGCCCGGACCCGCAGCACAAAATCGCAGCACAAACCCGCAGTCACTTGCAGGACCCGGCCGTCAAGCGCCCCGCTTGACGGCCGTTTGTGTCGAATTGCCTGCGCCGATGGCCGCCCGACTGCGAGAATGGCCCGATGAGCGCCATCATCCTGGGCTGGGACCCGGACCCTCGGAACGACTGGAATGACTGGAATGACGCAACAGTTCGCGGCCGTGTCGCCGAGGCCGGCCGGTGTTTTGTGCCGTGGCGCGTCAACGGTGCGTGGAACTTGTCCGCTGGCACCGACGCTTGGCTTTTTCTGCAGGGGCCTGGCGGCCGCGGACTGATCGGCCATGGTGTTGTGGTCTCCGAGCAGCAGGACGCGGCGCAACGGGCGGCGGCGCAACGGGCGGCGGCGCAACAGGAATCCGGGCAGGCGGTAGCCGGGCAGGCGGTAGCCGGGCAGGTGGCTGCCCGGCTACCGGGCACCGTGCAGGACGATGCGCCGGTGTTTGTGCACCTGGCCGTCGATGCGCTGCTGCCGCCCGGTGAGCACATCGCCGTCGCCGTCCTCAAGGCTGCGGTTCCCGGGATCGAGTGGGAGGATGTCGACGCATTCGGGCTGGGCGTTGAACCGGCGGACGAAGCGGCGCTCAGGGCCCTGTGGCGCGACGCCGGGCCACCGGCGGGCGCGGACCCCACCCAACACCCTCCCGGCACCTACCCGCAGGGCGCCGTTACCCGGGCGGAGGTGAACCGCTACGAACGTGATCCCGACGCGCGGCGGGCCTGCATCGCGCTCCACGGCACAAGCTGCGCAGCATGCGGCTTTTCCTTCGAACTCACCTACGGAGACGTCGGCGCGGACTTGATGCCCGTACACCACCTTGTCCCGGTGTCCCGTCTCGGCAGCCGCTATGAACTGGACCCCCTCACAGACCTCGTCCCGCTCTGCGCCAACTGCCACGCCGTGGCCCACCGGGGCGTGAGCACGGCCCGGACCGTCGCCGAATTGCGCCGGATCATCGCCGGCGCCGGATTCCTGCGTGACTCCGTCGTCACCGCCGAACAACTTGAGTCCCAGCGGCAGGCCCGGGAACTCCTCGGGCCGCCGGAAGCTTAACCAGGGAAAGCTGTCGAGCTGCTGTAGGTCCGGCCGCGGAGCATGCCCACTCTTGGCCCCGGCCCAAGCGCATCCCCGCCCCAACCGTTGGACATGCCCACTCTTGGCGGCGACCCGGGCGCATCTGCGGCCTATGTCCACCCCTCACCCCGGCCGCGGAGCATGCCCACTCGGACGCGTGCGAGGCAAAGCGACCACACCCCGTTAACCCACTCTTTTCTCCCCCGCCACGCGCCCTACCCCGTGCCGAAAGCCTGCCCCCGCAGTGTTGAGGGGTGAGGATCGCAATTGTGGCTGAATCATTCCTGCCCTTGATGAACGGCGTAACAAATTCCATCCTGCGCGTCCTGGAGCATCTTCAGGAGCGCGGGGACGAGGTGCTGGTAATTGCTCCGTCGACCCAGGACACCGGAGCCCCCGACGAGGTCTATGGAGCGAGCATCCACCGGCTGCCCTCGGTCCCGCTCGCCGGCTACACGAACGTCCGGGTGGCCATGGGCGGTGTTTACCGGGTCAAGCGAATCCTTGCCGAGTATGCACCGGACGTGGTCCACCTGGCGTCACCATTTGTCCTTGGCTGGCGGGCCGCGCAGGCAGCGCACCAGCTGGGGATCCCCACTATCGCCATCTACCAGACCGAGGTCCCCAGCTATGCCGGCCGCTACGGTGTGCCGTTCCTGGAGAACTGGGCGTGGAGCAGGGTGGAGAACATTCATCTGCTGGCCTCACGCACCCTCGTCCCCTCCAGCTTCGCACTCCAGCAACTCCGCGGCCGCGGCATCCCACGGATCGAGATGTGGCGTCGCGGCGTGGACACCCGGCGGTTCTCCCCGGACAAGCGCGACGCCGGCTGGCGGGCTTCCGTCGCCCCGGCCGGCGAGCGCCTCATCGGCTACGTAGGCCGGCTGGCGGCCGAGAAGCAGGTGCAGGACCTGGCGGTGCTGGCCAACGTACCAGGCACCCGGCTGGTCATTGTGGGCGACGGACCGCAGCGGCAAGCCCTCGAGGACGCCCTGCCCAACGCCGTATTTACCGGCTTCCTCGGCGGTGAGGAACTGGCTCGGGCGGTGGCGTCCTTTGACCTTTTTGTCCACCCCGGCGAGTTGGAAACGTTCTGTCAGACCATCCAGGAAGCCATGGCCTCCGGCGTTCCGGTGGTCGCCACCGGCCGCGGCGGCCCGCTGGACCTGGTGGAGAACTCCCGCACCGGCTGGCTCTACGAACCCGGTGACCTGGTGGCGCTCCGGGACCGGGTGGTGGACCTGATGGGCGACGACGCCAAGCGCCGTGCGTTCGCAACCACTGCACATGCTTCGGTCCAGGGCCGTACATGGTCCATGCTTGGCGCCGAACTTGTCGCGCACTATCAAGCGGTCCTCGCCGCCGCGGAGGACCCCGGCACCTCCCACACCTCCACATCGCACGGCACCCGCGAACACGGCACCCGCGAAAGAGCCGCCTGGTAAGAATTTACTGACCAGCTGCGGAGCCGTGCTCCCGCCGGCTTCCCGCAGCGGCTCCCGCCGGAGGCAGCCGGTGCGGGCAGGGTGAAACGCCGGTGTCCCCGGCCTGGTGTTGGTACCCCGGTGATGCCCCTATGATTTTCTGAGGGCAAGACTCGTCGATGGAATACAGGTGGTCGCAGATGTTCACGGTGAAAGCCGCGTGACGGCGTCCGCGTACCCGGCACCGAGCCCCGAAGCCATTCTGGAGGCGGGTCCTGACGCCCTGCTGGTGGTGGCCGAGGACGGCACCATCTTGATGGTCAACGCAGCCGCCGAACGTATGTTCGGCTACTCCCGGGACGAACTGCTGGGACACGACCACCGTGTGCTGCTCGCCAAAGGATTCCGGAGCGGATTTCACCGGCTGTTCTTTGTGCTCCGCGAGGACGCCTGGCCGCCCCCGGTCGAGGCCTACGCCGTCCGGCGTGATGGCAGTGAGTTCCAGGGCGAGCTGACCTATTCCCTGCTTCCGCAAGACGCCGGGACCCCAGCCGCGGGACCGGCCAGCATGGCCGTCACCATCCGGGACACCTCCCGCCGGGTGCAAACGGATGCCGGGCTCCGCGAAGCCATGTCGCTGCTCAGTGCCACACTGGAATCCACTGCTGATGGCATCCTGGTGGTCAGCGCCGAAGGCCAAATCGCGGGAGTCAATAACCAGTTTGTCTCCATGTGGGGGATCCCCCGGAACCTGCTGGCCAGCCAGAACGACGAAGCCGTGATGGGCTACGTGCTGGACCAACTCAAAGATCCTGCCAAATTTGTCGAAAAGGTCACCGCGCTCTACTCCGACCCTGCCGCGGAAAGCCACGATGTCCTGGACTTCCGTGACGGCCGGACCTTTGAGCGCTATTCCCGGCCACAAACGGTTGCCAATCAGGTGGTGGGCCGCGTCTGGAGCTTCCGCGACGTCACCGCTGCCCGGCTTGCCCAGGAACAGATCACCAAGGCTATGGCCGATCTGGCCGAGCAGTCGGCCCAGCTCAAGGCCCTCGCGTTCCAGGACCCGCTCACCGGCCTCTCCAACCGCCAGCTCTTCAACGACCACCTCGCCGCCGCCCTGCTCGGGCCGTACGGGACCGCCGTCGACCTCCTGCTGCTGGACCTTGATGATTTCAAGGAGGTCAACGACATCCTGGGCCACCACGCCGGAGACCAGATGCTGATCGAAGTGGGCCGGCGGCTGCGCGGCTGCGTACGCCCGAACGACGTTGTAGCACGCCTGGGCGGTGACGAGTTCGTGGTCCTGCTGGTCGGCTCGCTGGACCCCGACGAGGTGGCCGGCCGGATCGTCGAGTCCTTGAAGGTACCGGTCTGGATTGACGGGACCATGCTGCGGCCCAGCCTCAGCCTGGGCCTGGCCTCCATCAGCGACGACGCCGTTGGCGCCTCGGAACTGCTGCGCCGGGCCGACGTCGCCATGTACGCGGCGAAGGCCGCCGGAAAGAACCGCTACCTGCGGTTCCGGCCCGAAATGCTGCAATCCCTCGTGCAGCGCACCGAGCTGGAGACCGGCCTTCGACTGGCAGTGGACAGTGGCCAGATCACAGTGCTCTACCAGCCGATCATCTCGGCCACGCTGGGCGCCGTGGTTACTGTTGAGGCCTTGGCCCGCTGGGTGCGCGACGGCGAGACCATCCCGCCGGAGCGCTTCATCCCGGCCGCGGAACGCAGCGGTCTGATTGTCGAGATCGGTACCGAGGTGCTGCTGAAGGCCTGCACCGAGCTGAAGCCTTGGCTGGCGGAGGATTCCGCACGTCGCCTGGCCGTCAATGTGTCCGGCGTTCAGCTCCAACATGGGGATTTTGCCGAACTGGTCCAGGCGGCTACCGCCTCGTGCGGGGTTGATCCGCGGCAGCTGATCCTGGAAGTCACCGAGAGTGTCTTTTTCGACGACGACGGCCACGTAATCCAGCAGCTCAACGCCCTACGAAACGCCGGGGTGGGGGTGGCGCTGGATGACTTCGGCACCGGCTACTCCTCGTTGGGCCGGTTGCAGGAGCTTCCGGTGGACACCCTCAAAATCGACCAGTCCTTCACCGCCATGATCCAAACGGGTACCGAAAAGCTGCCGATCCTCAGCTGTATGGTCACCATGGCCCACGGCCTCGGGCTGACCGTTACAGCGGAGGGCGTCGAGACAGCCGCGCAGGCCGAATACCTGATGGGGCTGGATTGCGAGTCCCTGCAGGGGTTCCTCTTTTCCGGCGCGGAGGCGCAGTCCGCGCTGAATTCGGCGATTGCGCGTTCTACCGAGGTCTTCGGCACGCTCCGGGGCGGCCGGGTCTCCGAAACCCGCTGAGCCGAACGCCGGTGGGGGTGGCACCGGCGGCAATTCCGCAGGAAAAGCCGCGATCTGCCCGGCCCCGGGGTGCTGGACACTGGCGTCGGGGACCATATGATTCAGTGAAACGCATTGCCCGCGGCAAGACCGTCGGACACCATCACCATCCGAAGCTTTGGGGGCCGGTATCGCCGTGGGACCTGGGATTGAAGAGACCTTGCTGGAGCAGGGGCCCGATGCCTTTATGCTGTTGACCGCGGACGGAACCATCGTGTTCGTCAACGCGGCGGCGGAGCGGCTCTTTGGATATCGGCGGGAACAACTGCTCGGCGGCGGGCACCAGATCCTGCTCTCCGACGACGAGCGCGGCGGTTTCCTGCGTGTGTTCGGCAGGCTGGGCAGGGGCAACCCAGCCGCGACGCTCCCGGTCGCGGCGGCAGGCCGACACCAGGATGGCCGCGAAATTTTCCTGGAGATCACCTGCTCACTGGTTCAGCACGACGGCGGCGCGGCCATGGCGGTCGCCCTCCGCGACGGAAGCCACCGCCAGGACACCGATGCCGGCCGGCGCCTGGCCGTCTCGCTGCTGGATGCCACGCTGGAAACCACCGCCGACGCGATCCTGGTGGTCTCCAACGACGGGCAGATCACCGGGGTCAACGATCAGTACCTCAAGCTGTGGAGCATGCCACCGAATCTCGTTGCGGCTTCCGACCCGATGGCCCTGATCGACTTCATCGCCGGGCAACTGGCAAACCCGGACTACTTCCGGGGAAGAGTTTCCCTGCTGTATGCGGACAAGCTGATGCAAAGCAACGACCTCCTGGAGTTCAGCGACGGCCGCACCGTGGAGCTCAACTCACGGCCGCAGGAGGTCGCAGGCGCGGTTGTTGGACGGATCTGGAACTTCCGGGATATCACTTCGCGCAGCCGAGCCCAGCACCAGGCGCGGCGCGCCATGGAAGAGCTCGCCGAACAGGCGGCCAAGCTCAAGGAACTGGCCTTCCGCGACCCGCTTACCGGCCTGGCCAACCGGATGCTGTTCAACGAACGCGCCGCCGCTGCGCTGCTGACCAGCGAACCGGTGCATGTGCTGCTGCTGGATTTGGACGACTTCAAGGAAGTCAACGACGTCCTGGGCCACCACGCCGGGGACGAGATGCTGGTGGAAATCTCCCGGCGGCTGCAGGGATGCGTCGGACCCCACGGCACCGTCGCGAGGCTGGGCGGGGACGAGTTTGTCGTGTTGCTCGTGGGCTGCCGGGACGCCGACGCTGTAGCCCAGCGGGTCGTCGGGGCCCTGAACGCCCCGGTCTCGATTGAAGGGACCCTGATGCGGCCGGGCCTGAGCCTCGGCGTCGCCTCAAGCGATGACGGGACCGCCACCTCCTCGGAACTGCTGCGGCGGGCTGACCTCGCGATGTACGCGGCCAAGGAAGCCGGCAAAAACTGCTACGTCCACTTTCGTCCGGAGATGCTCACGGCACTGCTGGAGCGCACCCAGCTCACCGCTGGGCTTCGCCGGGCGGTGGAACTGGGACAGATCAGGGTTCACTACCAGCCGGTGGTCTCCAGCGAACAACTTAAAGTCGTGCAGTTCGAGGCCCTGGCCCGCTGGGAATGGCAGGGCCAGCTGATGGCCCCGGACGGTTTTATCGAGATTGCCGAGCGCAGCGGACTGATCCGGGAGATCGGAGCCGAAGTGCTGCGGCGCAGCTGCGCAGAACTCTCAGGGTGGCTTGCGGAGGATCCGGCCCGGTCCCTGGCGGTGAACGTCTCCGGCGTGCAGTTGCAGCACCGGGACTTCGCGGAGCGGGTCCTGGACATCGCGGCGTGTGGCGGCACGGATCCGCACCAGCTGGTCCTGGAGGTCACGGAGAGTGTGTTCTTTGATGCCCACTCCCACGTCATCGAGCAGCTGGAACGCCTGCGCGGTGCCGGGATCAGGGTGGCACTGGACGATTTCGGGACCGGCTACTCCTCGCTGGGCCGGCTACAGGAGCTCCCGGTGGACGTGGTCAAAATCGACAAGTCCTTTATTTCCATTCTGCGTTCCGGGGCCGAGAAGCTCCCCATCCTGACGTCCATGATTAACATGGCCAGCAGCCTTGGGTTGAAGGTCACCGCCGAAGGCATCGAAACGCCGGCGCAGGCCAGCTACCTGATGGAACGTGGCTGCGACGCCCTGCAGGGCTTCCTGTTCTCCCGGCCGGAGCCCGAAGCCCGGCGCGAACTCGCGATCCGCCGCTCCATGTCCGCCATCGAGGCACTCGAGGCACCCGAGGCGGCACCCGAGGCGGAGCCGCTCCCGGTCTAGCCGTGCGTTCCGCCGGCCTGCAAAGGCCTGCGCCGACACACTCCGCCCCCGCGTGGGCCGAATCAGGCTACCGTGCCGTCGACCGCCTATGATTCAGTGAGGGCAGCGTCGCGTGATCTTCACACGGCGCCCGCCATCCGTATCGGTCGCTTCGAGGGCAGACAAAACAGCATGGACCCAGGGTTTGCACAATCACTTCTGGAGCACAGCCCGGATCCACTGCTGCTGCTCGATCCGGACGGATCAATCTCCTTCCTGAACCACGCGGCGGAGGAGCTCTTCGGCTACTCCCGGACGCAGCTGTTGGGCGCTGATGCGTCCTTGCTGCTGGCCGAAGCATCCCGTGAGGAGTTCCATGGCGTGCTCGCCGGGCTGGACGCCGCAACACCCCGCTCCGCAGCGCCCTTCGCCGGCTCCGGCCGCCGCTTCGACGGAAGCGCGCTTCCGGTCGAGATCACCTGCTCGCTGATCCCCGCGGCCGCAGGCTCATCAGTGTCTGCGGCGCCGTCCGTCGCATTGGCGGTCCGCGGCACCGGCCCCCGGAACGGGCTGCCGCCCAGCCGCCCAGGCTACGTCTCCGGAACAGCTCAGACGGCGCGGAGCCGCCCGGGTGCCACCGCCTCCGTTCGTATTCCCTCCGCCGTCGCCGAGCACGACGACGAGCTCAGGGCCGGCACGCTGCGGGACCCGCTCACCGCGCTGCCTAACGGCACCCAGTTCAACGACCGCCTGGCCGCTGCCCTGCGCCGTCCGGACCCGGTGGATGTGCTCCTGCTGAACCTGGACGATTTCAAAGGCCTCAACGACATACTGGGCCGGTCATCGGCCGATGAACTCCTCGTCGAGGTCGCGAACCGGCTGCGCAACTGCGTCCGCCCCCACGACACAGTTGCCAGGCTCGGCGGCGACGAGTTCGCGGTGCTGCTGACCGAGTGCCTCAACGCCGACGCGGTGGCGAAACGGATCGCCGATTCACTGTACGAACCACTGCGCGTTGGTGGCTCCCCTGTCCGGCCGGGCGTCAGCATGGGCCTGGCGTCCAAGTCCGCGCACACGCTGGACGGAGCCGAGCTGCTGCGGCAGGCCGATGCGGCCCTGAATGCCGCCAAATCCGATGGAAAAAACACCTGGCTGCGCTTCCGTCCGGACATGCTGCACGCCCCGGGCCACAGAGCCGAAGGCGAGGCCGGGCTCCGGCAGGCCGTGGAATTGGGCCAGATCTCGGTGCATTACCAGCCGGTGGTGTCGCCGGGGATCGGATCAGTGGTCCAGTTCGAGGCCTTCGCGCGCTGGGAACTGCACGGCCGATTGGTGCCGCCGAACCAGTTCCTGCCGGTGGCTGAGCAAAGCGGCTTGATCCGTGAAATCGGCGATGAGGTCATGCGCCGTGCCTGCGCGGAAATCCGGCCCTGGCTGGCCGGCGATGCCAGCCACAGCGTCGCGGTAAACGTCTCCGGCCTGCAGTTCCAGAACCGCGAGTTCGGCACGGATATTCTCGCGATCGTGGCCGCCACCGGCGTGAGCCCGCGCCAGCTGACGCTGGAACTGACCGAAAGCGCGTTTTTTGACGCCGGCAGCGATGTGCTCCGCCAGCTCCGGCAGCTCCGGGACGCCGGGGTCCGGGTTGCGATGGACGACTTCGGAACGGGCTATTCGTCGCTGCGCCGGCTCAAGGAGCTGCCGCTGGACATCGTCAAAATCGACCGGTCCTTTATATCGATGGTCGCCACCGGCCTGGAACACCTGCCGTTCTTCGACACCATGATCAAGGCCGCCCACGACCTCGGCCTGACGGTCACCGCGGAGGGCATCGAGACGCCCGCGCAGGCCAAATACCTGATGGACCGCGGCTGCGATGCACTCCAGGGGTACCTTTTCGCCAAGCCCGCCCCGGCCAGTGAACTGGCCGGGACCATGGAAAGCGCCCTGGCCGCAATCGACAGGGTCGACGCCGCCCGGTAGACCCGGCGCGGTAGACCCGGCGCGGTGACGCCCCGCCGGGTGACGCCCGGTTGAATCCGGTTACACCCGGGGATCGAGTTCCTCGAGCGGCTGGGTCACCATGGCCTCGCTGCGCTCCCACAGTCCGCGTGCGAGCTGCGCGTCGTAGGCCTGTTTGTTGGCCTTGGCCAGCGCCCGCTTGGCGTAGTAGGCCCCCGGCATCCAGTCCCGCCCCGGCGTCGACGTCGCGAGCCAAACAAGCGTGTCTGCGCCCTGTTCGGGGCTGAGCAGGAAACGGTTGAGGATGGATTTGTACGCGTGCCGCATGGGGCTGGTCGACTCGGCCGCGAAGTTGGTGGCCACCACGCCCGGGTGGAAGGCCGCCGTGGAAATTCCCGCGGCACCGTAGCGGGTGTTCAGTTCGCTGGTGAAGAGGATGTTGGCCAGCTTGGCGGTCCCGTAGGCGCGGTTGGTCGAGTAGCTTCTGGCCGCGTCCAGGTCCGTCAGGTCCAGCCTGCCGAAACCGTTGGCGGCGCTGGCGGTGTTGATCACTGTCGCCTTGCTGGCCGTGAGCACGTCCAGCAGCTCGGTGGTCAGCAGGAACGGTGCCAGGTGGTTGATCTGGAAGGTCTTTTCGTGCCCGTCGACGGTGAGCTCACGCTTGCCCATGATCCCGCCGGCATTGTTTGCCAGGACGTCGATCTGCGGGTACTTCGCCTTGAGCTGCGCTGCAAGCCGGCGCACCTGCGCCAGGACGCCAAAATCCGCGACGAAGTAGTCAGCACCGATCTCCGTTGCTACCCGCTCGGTCTTCTCCACGGAACGTCCGACGACGACCACCCGCTCCCCTGCTTTGGCAAGGGTCCGGGCAGCGGAGGCGCCGATCCCGTCACTGGCGCCGGTGATAACAATGGTGCGCTGGGTCATGGGAATCCTTTGAGCGAAAGCGGGAAGCGGGGCTTTTGGAAACAAGCCCACCGAACCACAACGATGCCGGCACCGCCAATGTTCCCGCTGAGCCGGGTGGGGTTTCCGGTGGGGGTGTTTTTGGGTGGGGTGTTAAATGCGGGAGGACCCCCAACGTGGTTGGGGGTCCTCGACCGTGTAATGATGTTCCGGCGGTGACCTACTCTCCCACACCCTCCCGGGTGCAGTACCATCGGCGCTGTGGGTCTTAGCTTCCGGGTTCGGAATGGGACC